>CACETT010000094.1 GCA_902562525.1 uncultured Alphaproteobacteria bacterium | reverse complement strand
CTTAGATGAAAAAGAGGCCTACATCGCCTTTGACATAGTCATGTCGGGATCTGCTACTCCGAGCCAAATTGGTGCACTTTGTATGGGAATGCGTATTCGCGGAGAGACGGTTGAGGAAATAGCTGGAGCAGCAAAATCCATGAGGCATAAAGCTCTTACCATAGAATCCCCTGAAGGTGCAGTCGACACGGCCGGCACTGGTGGCGACGGAATGAGAACGTATAATGTATCGACCGCATCGGCTATCTTAGCCGCGGCCTGCGGTGTCCCCGTCGCGAAACACGGGAATAAGGCAATTTCTTCTAAAGCGGGGTCGGCTGATGTTCTGAGCAGTCTTGGCGTCAATGTATACGCCCCAATGGAATTGGTCCGTGAAAGTCTATGGGAACATAATATAGGTTTTTTCATGGCACCACGACACCATGAAGCAATGAAGCATGTAGCTCCAACCCGGACTGAACTTGGTACCCGCACAATTTTTAACCTTCTCGGACCACTTTCAAATCCGGCCAATACGAAAAGGCAGCTGGTTGGAGTATTTGATCAAAAGTGGTGTCGGCCATTGGCAGAGGTTTTTGGAAAGTTAGGAGCTGAACATGTATGGGTTGTTCATGGCATGGATGGTATGGATGAGTTAACAATTTCTGGCCCCTCATATGTGTCCTGTTACAATAATGGTGAAATTACTGATTTTGAAGTGAGACCAGAAGATGCAAAATTAAAGTCTCAAGACATCACGCAACTAAGAGGAGGAGATCCTTTAACCAACTCCAAAGCCATTCTATCTTTGTTCGAGGGAAAAAAGAGCGCTTACCAAGATGTTGTGGTCCTAAATACAGCAGCAACACTTATAGTAGGTGGAAAGGTGAAAACCTTATCAGAGGGAGCGGAACTCGCTATTGAGGCGATTTATTCGGGAAAGGCACAAGCAACTCTACAAAGATTAATCAAGACATCAAATAGAAAGCTTTCGGAGGAAGCTTGATGTCTAATGTATTAGCGGAAATATGTGCCGAGAAAAGAAGATGGATTGCCGCCTCTAAAAACAGGTGTTCCGAGAACCAGCTATTGCAACAGGTGGGATTTTCTGGGGCGCCCCGAAATTTTGGTGATGCTCTAAAAGACAAGGTCTCGGTGACCGGTGTAGCTCTTGTGACAGAGTTAAAAAAAGCTTCGCCGAGTAAGGGGCTTATTAGAAAGAATTTCACTCCAGCCCAGTTGGCTGTAGACTACGAAAAAGGAGGCTCAGCCTGTCTCTCGGTCTTAACCGACAAGCCTTACTTTCAAGGTTGTGATGAATACCTTGTCGAAGCGCGGTCTGCAGTTGAAATTCCGGTTCTTAGAAAAGATTTTATAATCGATCCATATCAAGTAATAGAATCGAGAGCTTTGGGAGCTGATTGCATCCTTTTAATAATGGCCGCCCTGGAAGATCATCAGTGCCAAGAATTAACCACTTGTGCCGAGGAACTTAAACTCGATATCTTAATTGAAGTTCACGACGCTGTTGAGTTGTCGAGGGCCCTAAAAATCAAAGGAAATTTCCTAATAGGAATTAATAATAGGGACCTCAAGACTTTAAAGGTGGACCTTAACAATACAGAGCGGTTGGCGCCAACAGTGCCTAAGAACTATGAAATTATCTGTGAAAGTGGTATCTCTAGTTTTGAAGACATTCAACGAGTGCGAGACGTCGGGGTATATCGATTTTTGGTCGGTGAAAGTCTCATGCGGCAAGAAAACTTAACCGAAGCCACTGAAGTGTTACTCGGAAAGAAGAAAAATTCAAACGTTTTTAGGAAACCACAAGATGGGTAAATTGAACCACTTCGATTCTGACGGTAAAGCAATTATGGTTGACGTTGGAGCTAAACCGATAACCGAACGGACAGCTTCCGCTGAAGCAAATATTGTGATGTCTTCCGAAACTTTGTTAATGATAAAAGAAGGAGGACACAAAAAGGGTGACGTGTTGGGAGTGGCGCGGTTGGCGGGTATAATGGCTGCGAAAAAAACCAGCTCTCTGATCCCATTGTGCCATCCTTT
>CACETT010000093.1 GCA_902562525.1 uncultured Alphaproteobacteria bacterium | reverse complement strand
ACCGTTTTACGGAAGGATGTTTGCCGAAACAACGTGCTTAAGCCCTGGGGAAGTTAGTTTTGAAAATGTATTCGCTCCAATTGTGGAGCCAGAGATAGCATTCCGATTTGGGAAAGATTTAAGGCCTAAAAGTGGACCGTTCTCTGTGGCAGATGTGAGTGCTGCCATTGAGTCTATTTGCCCTGCTTTCGAAGTCGTTGATTGCAGGTATGCCAAAGGATGGCCAATTACCCTTCCTCCTACCATCGCTGATAATGGAGTGCATGCGGCATTTATTTTGGGGGAGGAGCTAAAAGACTGGCCTTCTATCGATCGGCCTGCCATTCAAGTTTCACTCGAAGTTAACGGCAAATTTGCAACTGATGGAAGTGGTGCTAATGCTCTCGATGACCCCATGAATTGCTTGGTATGGTTAGTCAATTCTTGTACATCGAGAGGCCATAGTATACTGGCTGGCGACTTTGTGACCACAGGCAATACCGCCAACAAAGCTATCCATGCCGAGCGAGGTGATGCCATTTCTGCTTCGTTTAGTGGCCTTGGGGAACTTGTGGTGACTTTTACTTAGCCGGGTTGTACATACCTCTAATACGCAAAAAGCAGGAGAACGCTTGCCGTTCTAAAGACTAACACTAATACAGTTTTCTTACCAATTTTCCTGGAGGTTTCTCATATAGCCGGGCGGGCGCCACGGTTGTAGCCCTCGGATAGAGGCATTGGGGTCTATCGTTAGTTCATTGTGATAAATTGTAGCATCAGTTAGTGATCCAGCCAACAAGTTGACATGCATTGCCTCGATCCTTCCATTGAAATAGCCGGTAATATCAACTTTCTCGGCTCTAATATGGCCGCTTACTTTCCCTGTTTTGTTAATCAGCACGGACCGTGCTGTTATAGTTCCTTCTACAACCCCGCTAATCGAAAGATCGCATCGATGACCATCTATCGTTCCAGTAATTATCAACCCTGAGTTTAGGGCGCAGCTTCCTTTAGCTGATGGCACATGGCCATATTTCTTGTTGTCTGCGAGGGCATCAAACGGCCCTAGTCGTATTAGCACTGTTGAGCTCTTATGTTTAAAGTTTAACTTTATCCCGCTTTAGCTTCAGACTTTTCCTTATTGGACGTTTCGTTACTAATTGGTGTAACTTTTGAGACCTTCTTGTCTCTGCGGCGAAGTTGCCCTTCAACGACAGCACCTTCATCGATACTAAGCGTTTCATATAATATATCACCGTTGATATTGCCCGTTCGGGTTACACTTACAGACGCGGCATTAACTTGTCCATCCACTTCACCCTGAAGTTGTACTGCTGAACACTCAATTGTTCCCTTTACCTTGGCGCCTTCACTGACCGTAAGGCTTCGGCTGGTAATATCGCCCTCGACCGTTCCAGCGATCACCACATCCGAATTACTTTGCAAATTTCCAGTAATAGTTAGCCCTGCGCTAATCACAGAAGGCTCTGTGCTATTCGTAGTTTTAGTTTGGTTTACTGTTTCTGCAGAAGTTCCTAGTCCAGTTTCGCCGCCGTCATCCTGCCTATTAAACATGGCCTTTCCCCCCTTTTACGCGTTATACACAATTACAAGCGCGATCATTATTGAGCCTAACTAGGGTTGCGGTCCACCAAAAAGTGGATAATAGAGGTTTTTTTTTGGGGTTGGCTAGAGGCTCTCCTCCCTCTAGCCGTGCATCGTTAGGCCGCCAGATATGCTAATCACCTGTCCCGTTATATATTCTGCGTCTTTTGACGCCAGAAAGGCGACCATTCCTGGGTAATCCTCGGGTTGTCCTAAACGCTTCATGGGAATAGCATTTTCCAGTGCGGCCTGCAGTTTTCCTGTCTCGTCCACCCCTCGAAGAAAAGCAGTATCGGTGGGCCCCGGACAAATGGTATTAACCGTTACCTTCCTGCGGGCAAGTTCCCTTGCTAAGGTTTTTCCGAAAGCAATTACGGCTCCTTTGCATCCAGCGTAGACGGCTTCGCCTGATGAGCCAACGCGTCCGGCATCAGACGATATGTTTATTATTCTACCTCCGCCTCTTTCCACCATGCCTTTTGCGACAACATGTGATGTATTAAGTGGCC
>CACETT010000092.1 GCA_902562525.1 uncultured Alphaproteobacteria bacterium | reverse complement strand
ACGATGTTGTCGTAATAGGTTCGGGTGGCGCCGGAGGCGCAGCAGCACATGCTGCCTCCCAGGCAAATGCCAGAGTCCTAGTTGTATCCAAGGACCCCATTGGCTGCTCGGATAGTAAGATAGCTGGCGGCATAGTCGCGGTTCGGGGTGTAGCCGATGAAAACGATAGTCTGGAGGCACTTTCGACCAATATTCGACTGGCAGGAGGTGACCTGCCGGAGCCTAAAATAGCTGATGCATTGGCCGAGGATTCTCAAGAGGCGTACGAGTGGTTTCAGCGACAGGGTCTGCGACCACGGATAGATGAGAAGAGGAACAAGCCCCGCGCCCTGCCAGTTCCTTTAGGAGGACATAGCCATAGAAGATCCATCAAACACGACCACGGAGGTCTATCTATTGGCCACGCAGCATGGAACTCTGTCGTGCAGGGCCAAAATATTGATTATCTAGAAGATAGTTGGTTTCTAGATGTGGTTACTGTTGAAACAAAAACAGGCTCAGTGGTTGTTGGTGGCTTGGTATATGATGCAGGCGAGGGAAAATTACTGGCTATTCATACAAGATCCGTAGTAATTGCCGCTGGTGGCCTTGGTACGATGTATTTCCCCAACACAGATACTATGAGAGGAAATACCGGAGACTCGTACGCCCTCGCACTCCGCTGTGGCTGTGACTTGGTCGACATGGAACAGATCCAATTTCTACCTTTCTGTCTTACCGCCCCTGCTTCCTACGAAGGCCTTTGCGCTGGCGAACCAGCATCAGCTGGTTACTTGGGAGTTATCCGCGACTCCGAAGGAAAACTCGTTCTGGACAGTGTAATGTTGCGGACCAGGGCCGAATGTGCCGCTGCCATGGTAAAGGCTGTCGCAAATGGCCGGGGCACGACAAGGGACGGCTGTTACCTGGATCTGAGCGCTAATGTAAGCGGTAACAGGTCTGGCGGTTACTACAAGAAATTTATGGAGGGCTCCATGGCCCTAAGCACTGTTCGCCAAGCACTGGGAAGAAAGGCCGCAGAATGCGCAGAACCGTGGGAAGTTCGGCCAGCTGCTCACTATGCCATGGGAGGGATCCGAACGGACGAATTTGGCCGTGTTGTGTCGGCTAAAGGAAGACCTGTAATTCAAGGTCTATTTGCTGCCGGGCAAGCAATGGGTGGAGTATTCGGGGCCAATCGGCTTGGTTCCACTTCGCTTACCGAAGCCCCTGTATTTGGAAAAAGATCAGGTAGCAAAGCAGCAGACCTCAGCAGAGAGCAATTACCTGTTTCTAAATCGGCAGTGAAGGACGCCTTTTCTGTGATGGAACGCCACTACACTTCTTTAGTGGGACGAGGTGGGGTGGAGACTAGTTCCGCTTTAATTCGAAGACTGCAAAAAGCTGCTTGGAAAGGCATAGGACCAGCCCGGACCGAGCAGGGCCTGATAAAGTTCCAGACAGAACTCGAAGAAGTGCGCAATGCAGCAACACACGCCAACATAAGTAGCGAATCTCAATGGAACCAAAGTTTTATCGATTACATTGAGCTTATAAATATGGTGGACACTGCGGAAGCTGTCGCACGATCGGCCATGGAACGGGAATCCAGTCTCGGAGCACATGTTAGATTGGATAGTGCTAGAAAAATATTCCCCTTTTCGAAACCACACTCTATAGCCATTTTCGTAGAGAAGGAGTCAAACTATACGACGTACACGATCAACCGTCCGGCGACTTCATGGCACCGCCTCCTACCACACCTGATCCACGCTCGAAAACGCAAAATAGGAATGAAAATACTTCGTATTCTGCCGTTGGCGTTACGTGATCGGATTGTTGAGGGACTATTTAAGTCAGTGATGGGGGAAATAACCAAACCTAACAAGGCCCAATAGATACCCGGACCTGGGATCCAGCAAATGCATTTGCGATTAGCTGAATGTCTTTTTCCATGATTGGCAAAAACTGTGTTTTTTGTTACGACCCAAAAAAAGAGGAGCCCTGTCCGCCAGAACTCCTCTTCCCACTCTAAACCAAAATTAAATTGTTCTGATTGTTTACCTACAATCAAAAGCGCTTGGAACGATGAGCACTGTGACCTCATCGTCACCAGGCGTGTTGTCTCTAGCCATTAGTTCAGGAACAACTATCATATAGCTGC
>CACETT010000091.1 GCA_902562525.1 uncultured Alphaproteobacteria bacterium | reverse complement strand
CAGCTGATGTTTCAGGACTCATATTCGTCACTGCATCCTAAACACCTAATCAGTACTATTCTTGAAGAACCACTAAAAATAAACCGGATGCCAGGGGTATCGGCGCGAGTTTTAGGTGTGCTTAATCAAGTGGGGTTGGAAAGTTGGGTGTTGTCTCGTTATCCCCATCAGCTTTCGGGTGGGCAGCGGCAGCGGGTTGCCTTGGCGCGGGCTTTGGTTGTTAAGCCGACAACCTTGCTTTTGGATGAGCCTACATCAGGGCTGGATATGTTGGCCCAAGAAGAGGTTATTCGTTTACTCAACAAGTTGAGGGAAGTGAAGGAGTTGACTTACCTGGTGGTTAGTCATGATATTGCGGTTATCAATGAATTATGTGACTGGTGTGCAGTGGTGCATAATGGACGACTGGTCGATATGCAAAGAACCGTCAATTTTGCTATAGAAGGGCCTGCCCTTAGTCCCTATACAAGAAGGCTCTTAGAGGCCTCTACTAACTTTGTTAGCAGGGGAGAGTGCGGTTAGCGTGGAAAACAAATTAGCCTTTTGACGACATAGTACTATCAACTTAGGAAGAAACGCGAGGAGTGGATAGGTTAGTGGCCTATAAAAAATTACTTATCCCTCTGGGTATCCTCTTGTTCTCGATTTTGACGGCTGGGATGCTCAAGGCAACGAAACAGGAAGCAAGCGTTAGCGCGGATGAACAGCGAGTCTGGTCGGTAGACGCTGTTGTAGTGAAAATCGAGGACGTTCGCCCAAGCTTGCGCCTGTATGGAGAGGTTGTTGCTGGTCGTGAGGTAAGCTTGCGATCCTTATCTGCAGGCATTGTTGCTTCTGTTGGAGGCAACTTTATTGATGGCGGTCGGGTAACGCAGGGTGAGAAACTCCTGTTCATAGATCCATTCACTCTCACTCGCCGGCTTTGGGAACAAGAAGCTTTATTGGCTGAGGCTCGAGCTCGCCACGGTGAATTATTGGCTGCCAAGGAGTCTACTGCACTCCTTCTCGAAGAGGAACGGAAGCAACTTGATATAATAGAACGTGATTTTGGGCGTTATGAGCAGCTTAAGAGCGGGGTGGTTTCGGAACAAGTCATGGATGAGAAGCATTTGGCTGTGAGCAGGGCAAAGGGAAATGTATTTTCACGGCATCAACAGTTGCTGGCGACCAGTGCGCAAATTGACCAACAGCAGGCAATTGTCGATAGGTATAGAGCGGCCATGGAACGCGCAGAGGAAAATTTAAATGACGCTAAAGTGTTTGCCCCTTTTGATGGTTTCTTAACCGATATAAGGGCCGCTAAGGGGGCGCATTTAAATATCGGTGATCCGTTAGCCAAACTCATTGATTTAGGACGTCTGGAAGTAAAAGTCTTTTTAAGCAATGCGCAGTTTGGCAGGATATTCTCTGATTCTCCTATTGTTTTGCCTTTAGAGGTAACGTGGAATGTCGGAGATGCAAAGTTTGTATTTTCAGGTGTTGTTGATCGAATGGAGAGCCAGATCGATAGCTCTCTTGGGGGCGTGCATGTTTTTGCCCGTCTGAAACGAGAAGCTTCTGAGGGTCTGCTGAGACCGGGGGCCATCGTCCATGTTTTGGCCCAAGATCGGCTCTATCAGCAAGTTGCACGTTTGCCTGAAGGAGTGCTTCATCAAGATGAAATAGTGTATGTGGTTGCTGGGGACCATTTGACTAAAAGAAATGTAAGTTTGGTAGGCCGTGACGGTAACTATGTGCTTGTGCGAGGCGAATTGGTCGAGGGTGATCTGGTTGCAATAACTCGTTTTGATGGCGTCATGGATGGGCTTGCGGTAAAGATGCGGCATTAGTCGCGGGGATGGGCGAGTGCTAAACCGCTTTGTGGTTCACCCAACGGCAGCTCATTTGCTGATGGTTATTATGTTGGCTGCGGGGGTGTTGTCGTTGACCCGTATGAATACCCAATTCTTTCCAGATTTCGGCATAGATGTTGTCACAGTATCGGTGGTTTGGTCGGGAGCCAGTGCTGAGGATATGGAAAACAATGTCGTAAAGGCCTTGGAAGCTGAGGTGCGTTTTCTCGATGGTGTTGGCAAGGTTACTTCTTCAGCTCGGGAGGGATGGGCAGGCGTATATGTGGAGTACGAGGCGGGCGCCGATATGCAAGC
>CACETT010000090.1 GCA_902562525.1 uncultured Alphaproteobacteria bacterium | reverse complement strand
TTGCTCGTGTTTGGGTCAAGCCGGGTAGTGGGCAGATTGTGGTGAATGGTCGGGATCAGCAGACTTATTTTGCACGGCCCGTATTGCGAATGCTGCTTAACCAGCCGTTTGAGACTGTGGACAGGAAGGGCCAATTTGATGTAAAGGCCACCGTGACGGGTGGAGGTTTATCTGGTCAGGCGGGGGCAGTTAGGCATGGAATATCTCGCGCTTTGGTGAAGTTTGAGCCAACTTTGCGCGGGGTATTAAAAAAAGAAGGATTTTTGACGCGGGATTCTCGCGTAGTGGAACGAAAAAAATACGGCAAGCCGAAAGCTCGAAGAAGCTTCCAGTTTTCGAAACGTTAGCCACTCTGGGTACAGTGTCTTTTTGGGCGTCCAGTGTGGGCGCCCTTTTTGTTTTCGGGATATCTGAGGGTGAGTTTGTACGGACAGAAGTAATGCGGAGGTCTTGAATGACCGAGAAACAGAAAATTCGGACAGCTGTTTTAGGTGCCAGTGGTTATACAGGTGGAGAGACTCTCCGCCTGGCCGTCAGGCATGAGAATATCGAATTGGTGTCTCTGACTGCTGAACGCCATGCTGGGCAAGACATCGAAAGTGTTTTCCCTAATCTAGCCGGGTTTAAATTGCCTAAGTTGGCGAAGATACCAGATGTGAATTTTGAAGAGCTTGATGCTGTCTTTTGTTGTTTGCCTCATGGGACAACCCAAGAAGTTGTCAAAGCTCTGCCAGATACACTTAAGGTATTCGACCTTTCTGCTGATTTTAGACTGACGGATCCTGCAGTGTATTCAAAGTGGTATGGCCATGAGCACTACGCCCCTGCGTTGCAGGCGGAAGCGGTTTACGGACTAACAGAGCATTACAGGTCGATGCTGCCTACAAAACGGATAATTGCGTGTCCTGGTTGCTACCCGACGTCAGCCCTACTTCCTTTACTACCTGTCATCAAAGTTGGCCAAATAAGCCATAATGACATAATCATTGATTCTAAATCTGGGGTAAGTGGGGCAGGCAGGGCGGCAAAGGAAGCGATGTTGTTCTCTGAGGTTGGCGAGGGGATCCATGCCTATGGATTGGGTACACACAGGCATGGACCTGAAATTAACCAGGAATTGTCTATTGCCGCGGCGGCTGATGTGGTGACGAGCTTTACACCTCATTTGGTGCCCATGAACCGAGGCATACTATCTACTATCTACGTCCAGTTGTCAGATGGAGTGGGGTTGACAGATATTCGAGAAACATTGGTGCAAAGCTACCATGATGAGCCCTTTGTTTACGTTGTTGCCCCGGGAAAATCCCCGGCTACTAGGCATGTGCGAGGATCTAACAAGTGCGCCATTGGGGTTTTTGAATCTCAGCTCCCAAATCGTGTTATTTTGGTTTGCGCCATCGACAACCTAGTAAAAGGCTCATCTGGTCAGGCAATTCAAAACTTTAATATTGCTTTTGGGCTCCCCGAACAATTAGGCCTTGAACAGGCACCAATCTTTCCTTGATAGTGATCAAACTATATTATTGGCAAACAACCCGAGAGCATCATGAACTTGTACAGACTTTTGGCTGAACGTGAAGAAATTGGTCGACCCGTCCGCGTCGGTTTGATTGGGGCCGGGAAGTTTGGGGCTATGTTCCTATCCCAAGCTAGACGGACGGTTGGAATTCACGTGTTGGGTATCGCGGATCTAGATTTGTTTAGGGCTCATGAGATCTGTATCAGGACGGGATGGGCTGCGGAGAAGATTGGCGCAACATCTTTTTCTGATGCTTTGAAGTTGGGCAGCACATGCCTAACGTCCGATGCTGAAGCTTTAATTAGAGCAGATGGCCTGGACGTAGTGATTGATGCGACTGGCAATCCGGCTGTCGGAATTAAACATTGCTTGCTTGCCATAGAAGAGGGTCGGCACATCATTATGCCCAACGTTGAAGCCGACGTTGTAGCGGGACCAATGTTGGCTCGATTGGCAAGATCTGCCGGAGTTGTCTATAGCCTCGCCTATGGAGATCAGCCATCCCTCATTTGTGAGCAAGTTGATTGGGCCCGAGCGTGTGGTTTTGATGTTGTTTCAGCGGGTAAGGGGACCCGTTACCAGCCGCATTTTCATTACTCTACCCCCGACACCGTGTGGCCAAATTTTGGGGTGACCGAGGCGC
>CACETT010000089.1 GCA_902562525.1 uncultured Alphaproteobacteria bacterium | reverse complement strand
GTCGATAAAATGGGAAATTTCAAGGGCTTTTTTTGATGGCATGCCCAATGTATTGTGTGATTATAAAGTACTTTGGGTGCGCTGAAGTATTGGGTGTATTCCAAGATCGGCTCTTTAATAGCCCGAATGGGTGTGTATACCGTTGTTTGCTTTGTAAGGGAGATATCTATGAATTTAGGAAAGATAGTGTTTACCGTTATCACGGGCTTAACTCTGCTTGCTCTCGCACAGCGGGCGAATGCTGAGCTGGGAGAGCATGGGAGCTATTCGGGACAAATTGGCTTTGTGACGGTGTCATCGGATGTAATGAACCTCTCTGAGGATCATATCTTTATAGTAGGCAAGTATAGCGGGACCTCTACCAACTCTTCTGGGAGTGGATTCTTGCACAATGTGGCTTGGATGTGCAGTGGTACCACGGAAATTTTGAAAGAAGAAAGCAGGGGCATCGGCTACTGTACAGTGACCGATCAGGATGGAGACAAAATATCTGGAAAATGGACATGTACAGATGGCTCTTGTGACCAATATTTTAATACTGGTGGCACTGGCAAATACCAAGGTTTGAGATCACATAACAAGTTCGACCTTGTATTCATTGGTATGACTGGACATTTTGTTTCAGTGGTGCGAGATGGAGAGTATGCTATATCGGAATAGGCCTTATCTATTGAGTGTTGATATTTAGATCGAGGATATTGGTGCAAAACGCTTTTTTGAATATTAGGAGGGATACATTGGCCAAAGGTTATATGATTAGCGCCCACAGGTCTGAAGCTGATCCAGAGAAGAGAGCAGCTTATTTAAAAATTGCTGGAGCTGCTTTGGAATCAGCTGGCGGAAAGTTTCTCGCTAAAGCTGGTAGGGTGGAAGCTAGGGAAAACGGGATTGCTGGCCGGACCGTTTTGATCGAGTTCGAGAGCTATGAGGCCGCAGTTGCGGCTTATGATAGTGAGGCCTATCAAGAGGCCTTGCGTGCCTTGGATGGTGGGGCTGACAGAGATATCCGATTATTCGAGGGCGTGGATTAGTCCTAGTTGCTGCGTTTGATGCATAGAGTAATGGAATTTCTGACATTTAAATAGTTCTGGTTGTTCACTAGGCCTTATATTGTAGGCCACGTTGGGCGGATGTCCTTATCTACGATTTACCGGGAGATTTTTCGTTGCCGCTGGAGAATCACAAGTGCCAGATGCTCAGCATTCATAAACTCACATTGCCATATCTTTTCTTTGATGCTTCGCAATCCAAATTCTAGTCGCAAGGTGTCTAGCATCAAGGTGTAACTGCCCCAAGATATGGTGGATGACAACTTGTGATACTTGGTTTCCCTTAAACTTCCCAATCGTTGTGGAGTGTCTATTGTTACCCACGGTCCGAGAACGGTTTTGTCCGAGAATATGAAATAGTAAGGCCTAGAAAAATATAGATCGTCGCGCCTGCACACCAACCCTTTTTTTATCCATGGTGTCCAGGCGCTCTTCTGCTACAGCTGATACGGAAAAAAGGCTAGTCCAGAAGATGATTACTAGTGTTATTATTATGCCCTCCTAAGGGAGTGGCTCTTGCTACTATTCTTCTGACGAGACATCTAACATAAGCTTATTCCTGGCCATTTTTATCCAATCGATAACGAAAATCACAAAATTGTGCGCCCTTCATTATAGTTTGACCCCTTTGAAGCTTAAGTTGTGGGTTAAAGCCTCCACAAAAGTGTTTATCTCTGCCACATGAAAGAACTGATCCAAGTTCTGCGATACCTAGTTTTTTATACATCCGAGCATATTGGCACTCAGTGATATTGAAATCAAAGTTAGTTTCTGTGATATTCAAAACATCCATTTCAAGTGCGTCATCGGCAGTCCATAGCTCATAGAGTTTAACAAATGCTGCAATATCATTCTCTTTTGGGTCGTTCGAAGCTGCGGCCGTACCTTGGGTTATAGCATCGCGTCTAATGGCATTTTCGAGAATCGAAAGGGCCGCTTTTTTTCCAAATTGTGTCACCATTTCTTCAAAAATTGGCTTGATAACGCGGGCTTCGATTTCCCGTCTTTTTATAATTGGAAGTTTTGGATCCATATATTCGTCTTTCCAGGCTGGGTCATGAGTACTACGGGGCCAATCTCAAATTCAGTTTTCTTCCGCAATAAAGTGTTATCTCCTGACGCATTATGATAGATAGCTAGACAAAGAGACACAGTT
>CACETT010000088.1 GCA_902562525.1 uncultured Alphaproteobacteria bacterium | reverse complement strand
TCTCAGTGTGCAAGAACAACAACAGGTAGTAGACGACATATGCAATGATGTGCTTGGACTAGGACCTCTCGAGCCCTTAATCGCCCGTGATGACATCGCAGATATTATGGTGAACGGTCCCAATAAAGTATACATAGAAACTGAAGGAAAAATTGAGCTAACCGATGTCAGATTCCGAGACAATGCTCAACTGATGAACATCTGTCAACGCATCGTAACTGCGGTGGGAAGAAGAGTGGATGAGGCCAGTCCTATATGCGATGCTCGCCTAACGGATGGATCACGTGTGAATGTCATAGCCCCTCCCCTGTCCATCGATGGAGCTGCGTTAACAATTAGAAAATTTCGAAAGGACAAGCTTTCCCTAAATGATTTGGTCAATTTTGGAAGCATAACTGAGAAGGGAGCAAAACTTCTTGAAGTTGCTTCGGCCTGCCGATGTAATATTCTTATCTCAGGTGGCACAGGATCAGGAAAAACTACACTTCTAAACTGCCTTACTGACCCAATAGAGCCGGGTGAACGCGTCATAACTTGTGAAGACGCAGCAGAATTGCAGCTAAAGAATCCCCATGTCGTCCGACTGGAGACCCGTCCGCCCAATCTAGAGGGCGCGGGAGAAATCAGTATGACCGACCTGGTCAAGAACTGCCTCCGTATGAGGCCCGAGCGTATTATTGTAGGTGAGGTTAGAGGACCGGAAGCATTTGATTTGCTGCAAGCAATGAATACCGGTCATGATGGATCTATGGGAACTGTCCATGCTAATAATCCGCGGGAAGCTCTATCGCGTGTAGAGAACATGATCGCTATGGGAGGATACAACCTCCCAGCGAGGGCGATGCGAGAGCAAATCGGGTCATCCATCAACCTCATTGTTCAAGCCTCTCGCATGAGAGACGGGTCCCGCAAAATCACCCATGTCACGGAAATAGTTGGCATGGAGGGAGATACAATTACTCTACAAGATCTCCTCTTATATGAGTTTCAAGATGAAACAGAGGGGAAAATACAAGGCACTCATAGATCCGCCCGCCTTCGCCCGAGGTTTTGGGAAAAAGCCCAGTATTTCGGGTTAGCTGAAAAACTTGCGGACGCCCTTGACCTAACGGGAGAGTGACGTGCTAACTGGTGTAAGCCCCATCCTGATAGCAGCTGCTGCAGCATTATGCATGTTTTCGATGTTTGGGGCTGTAGCTGTAGGCGTAGTGTCCCTGGCACGCCCTCGAATGACCGTAAACCGAAGATTAGCTAATATGGGTCTCGGCCCCGGAAAATCCGAGCGCTCAAGCCGGCAAAACCTTAACCCTAGACAGAAACGAATTCAGGACAGACTCCAGTCTCTCGAAAACCGAAAACGAAAAGAGGGAGCAATTAGCAAAATTCGGTCTCAAATGTTGCAGGCAGGCTTGGAACCAAAACTTAAGTTATATTTTGTGGCCTCCTTCTTTGCAGGACTTGTAGCCATGGCCATTGCCACTGTATTTGGTATGTCGGTACCTGTGGCTGGGTCAGCAGCAGTTTTCACAGCCTATTTTGTGCCGAAATGGTTTCTCTCGCACCTGTACAAGCGACGCCAAAAAAGCTTTACGGCCGAGTTTGCCAATGCTTTAGATGTAATTATACGGGGTGTGCGCTCAGGGCTCCCTGTAGGGGAATGCTTGCAGATAATAGGTAGGGAACTCCCGGATCCGGTTGGCGCTGAATTCCGGCAACTGGTGGAAGGGCAAAGAATAGGTCTGACATTAGGCGAACTATTGCAACGAGGTTTGCAAAGAATGCCCACCAAAGAATACAAATTCTTTGCAATAGTGCTGCAAATCCAGCAGGAAACTGGAGGGAATCTTGCGGATACCTTGGAGAGCCTGTCAGGTGTGCTTCGCGACAGAAAACAGATGAAAGATAAGGCGGTCGCACTTTCCAGCGAAGCCAAATCTTCCGCTGCTATAATCGGATCTCTCCCATTTTTTGTTATGGGCGGTATAACCTTGGTGAACGGTGAGTATATGTCCGTGCTTTTCAATACATCGGCCGGACACTGGACCATGGGCGGAGCTCTCGCCTGGATGGCTGCCGGTATACTAGTAATGCGCAATATGATTGCCTCTGTTGTTTCTGATTAAGGTGTGATTAGAGATATGCCCGATTTTTTTGATATAGAAACACTTATCGTAACACTCAGCTTCATTGGAACGCTTTCCGTATTTCTTGCCATTGCCCTTCCCTTTCTTAGTCGCGATAAAAGAA
>CACETT010000087.1 GCA_902562525.1 uncultured Alphaproteobacteria bacterium | reverse complement strand
ACCTAGAAGCTACGCAGGAGGCGGTGCGCGGAGACTGGTTCCACTCGGGGGACAGTTTTGTATATGGACAGGATCAAATTCGTCTGATGGTTGATAGATACAAGGATATAGTAAAATCTGGGGGGGAGAACGTATCGAGCATTCGGGTCGAGTCTGTACTCCAGCAACATCCGACGGTTATTCGTGCCGCAGTGATAGGTCTACCAGATGACCGTTGGGGTGAAATGGTAACAGCCTGTATTTTAAAAGCCCCAAACACTCAATTCGAAGAAAAAGCACTTATTGGGTTTGCCCGTGAACGTCTGGCAGGATTTGAAACTCCCAAACGTATTGTGGTAATGGATGAATTCCCTACGACTGTTGGTGGTAAAGTATTGAAATATAAACTGCGCCAATACTTATTGGCTGGAAGCTAAATTTCTTGTAGACCTGCATTATTTATTAAAATATTTGTTACTTTGTAGGGAAAAACTATGGCAAAAGGCTACGTTTTTGGGCACTTGAAGGCGCTGAATCTTGAGGCGCTTAAAATTCAGTGTGCAGCCAAGATCCCTCCTATGATTAAACCTGCAGGAACAGAGAATACAACCGGGCCTTTTATGATTGTGGAGGGCGTGTAGCCAAGCCTTGTGAGTTTGTTGCTCGTTTTAATCGCAGTATTGCTGCGTCAGCCAGTCGAGTATTTTTATGGTTCTCTTTCAACCCGAATCTGTAGTGTGGAGACGTAACGCGGTACTGGTCGCTTCTCTGTTTTTCATTCTAATCGGTACGGGCAGCATTTATTTTATTGTAGTTGCTCTAAAAGAGATGGCAGCCGAGTTCGATTGGCCCCGCACTGTCCCATCTACTGCCTACGCCTTGCAATATATGGGGGCAGGAGTGGGCGGAATATTCATGGGGTGGTGTTTTGATCGCCGAGGGTTGGCGATCCCTGCCTTTGTGGGTGCCAGCATGATTGGTGCAGGAGCCATTTTGACGAGTCTTATAACTAACCAGTGGCAGTTGCTTTTCGTTTATGGGGTGATGTTGGGTTTTTTTGGTCGCTCGGCTCTTTTTGGGCCGTTGACAGCGAATATCACTCAGTGGTTTGAGCATAACAAGAGTTTTGCTGTTGGAGTTGTCGGATCTGGGCAGGGTTTGTCGGGTATGTTATGGCCTCCAGTCTTCCAATATCTGATGGCTAGTGTCGGCTGGCGACAGGCAGCTCTAATTTACGGTTTGTTTGCGTTAGCGACCATGCTGCCATTAGCTTTTATTCTACGTTGGATGCCGCCGGCTCTCGCCTCTAACCAGGCGGAGACTCATTTGCAGGGAGGTATTTTTCGGACGTATCGTGCGCTTCAGTTTGCCCTATGCGTAGCATCCGTTGGCTGTTGTGTTGCAATGTCGTTGCCATTGGCGCATCTCGTTAGCCACGTGAGTGATCTCGGTTATGATCTGGCTAGGGGTGCTGAGGTTTTATCAGTTGCACTTGGGTTCTCAATAATCTCTAGCCTGTTTGGAGTAGGTTTTTTAGGCCAGAGGTATGGTGGCCTTAGGACCCTTCTGGTTTTTTCTGCAACACAAGCGACGTTATTAGCTGCCTTAGGTTTTGTAGATACTTTGGTGGGATTTTATTTTGTGGCTGCATTATTTGGGCTTGGTTATGGCGGTATCTTGCCCTGCTATCCATTGATTGTTCGTGAACTTATGCCGCGATCAGAATCTGGTAGGCGGACGGGGCTTATCATTTTATGTGCAGGGATTGGGATGGCGTTAGGTTCTTGGTTAGGAGGTTATGTTTTTGACCTTACTGGCGGGTATCAGAGTGCCTTTCTTATCGGAGTTGCATTTAATGTCGCTAACCTCGCAATCATTGCTGGGCTCGTTTTTTATACGCAGCGTGGAAAACGGCAGGGGCTATAACGCAAAAATTCTTCAAATTCTTTCTATTTACGTTATTTCGGGGTTGATAAGGAGGCAAATGCTAGCCGTGTCCAATTGACCGTGGCCGTTATTAACGTGTTGTTGGAAAGCCACCGTTGCCGCGGCACCTAGTGGTGTTGGTGAGCCCCCTGTCTGGGCGGCGGCCTGGGAGAGGCGCAGGTCTTTAAGCATTAATTGGGCGGAAAAACCCGGCGTGAAGTCTTTGTCTTTGCCGGATTCGGGTTTGCCTCCGGGTAGTGGACAGGCATTTTCAAGTACCCATGAATTCCCGCTTGATGCAGATATCACGTCATAGATAATTTTCCTGTCGACGCCGAGCTTCTCTCCTAAAGCAAATGCCTCCGAGGTAACGACAAATATGCTGCCAGCAACCATATTATTA
>CACETT010000086.1 GCA_902562525.1 uncultured Alphaproteobacteria bacterium | reverse complement strand
CGCCTTCCCATTATTGCATGGCTGGTTGGTAGATTCCTATCCGCAGTCTACTCCAACCGGCACCGTATTCATGAGCGCATTTACTACAAAACTGGCTGTCTATTCTCTTGCTAGAGGGTTTGAGGGCACCGATGTCTTAATTTATATCGGCACTTGCATGGCTATGTTTCCTATATTTTACGCCGTCATCGAAAACGACCTCCGCCGAGTGTTGAGCTACAGCATGATTAACCAAATTGGCTTTATGGTCGTTGGAATTGGACTCGGTACCGAATTGGCCTTGAATGGGGCGGTAAGCCACGCATTTAATGATGTTATTTTTAAAGGACTGCTGTTCATGTCAATGGGTGCCGTTCTCCACATGACCGGGAAGATTAACGGGACAGATTTGGGAGGACTATATAAGTCCATGCCCATAACTACTACTCTTTGTATTATTGGGGCTGCGTCCATTTCCGCATTTCCTCTTTTCTCTGGCTTTGTATCAAAATCTATGGTCATGACTGCTGCCGCTCAGGAGGGTCATACAATCGTATTCCTCTTACTTCTTTTTGCATCGGCAGGAGTTTTTCATCACGCAGGCATAAAAATACCTTTTTTTGCCTTTTTCGCTCATGATTCGGGCATCAGAACCCGCGAACCTCCCCTGAATATGATAATGGCAATGGGGATAGCTGCCGGAATTTGTATTTTTAATGGGGTTTATCCGTGGGCCTTATACTCGATCCTTCCGTGGGAGGCAGACTACCAACCCTACACCTGGAGCCATGTCATAAGTCAAACTCAGCTCCTCTTTTTTTCTGCATTGGCCTTCGCTTTGCTTATGGTGAGTGGGCTCTATCCCCCTGAATTGAAATCGGTAAATCTTGATGTGGATTGGATTTATAGGAAAATAGGGATGAAGCTCCTCCGGGCCTTACAACATCTGCTGGAGAGTGTGTGGGAAATTTTTGTTAAGTTACTTCACAACATCCAAAGTACCATTGTTAGACAAACCAAAGTTCTTTCAGCCCCTAATGGTGTTATGGCAAGAACTTGGTCGACAAGCACTGGTACAAGTTGGATGCTTGCTATCTTAGCTATTTTATTAGCAATACTCTTTTTCTCTTAAGAAACTATGCTGTATCACATATAGTTGACGAGTTTCGCAACTCGCTCCCAAGTTAGGAACTATGCAATGGAATTTTCTTTTTTGCCAGAAGACATTTTGCCAGAAGATGCATTCACTGGGATGCTGGTGGGCCGCGTTTGGTCTCCAGAAACAGACAAAACACCAGGTGGACCATCCGTAGTCGTACTAGCAGAGCACGGCGTATACGATATCACTCGATCGTATCCGACATCTTCTGAATTGATGAATGCTAAAAACCCAGTGTTGGCAGCAGCAAATGCCGATGGAGCGATCCGCATTGGTGGAATTGAGGAAATTTTAGCCAATACTGGCCCGGATCAGCGAGATCCAGAAAAAGCATTCTTTCTTGCCCCCATAGACCTGCAAAGCATCAAGGCTTGCGGCGTCACATTTTTAGATAGCCTTCTTGAGAGACTGATAGAGGAGTTTGCAAAAGGAGATATAGAAGAAGCAAAGACTGTGCGCGAAACAATTGGCAAAGAAGTTGGTTCGGATCTAAACGGCATACGCCCAGGCTCGGAAGAAGCCGAGCGCCTAAAGACATCTCTGGTAGATCGAGGCCTTTGGTCTCCGTACCTGGAAGTTGGTATCGGCCCAGACGCTGAAGTATTCTCAAAATCCCAACCTATGTCAGCCGTGGGAGTGGGTGCAGAAATCGGTATCTTAAAAAGTTCTACCTGGAACAATCCTGAGCCCGAAGCGGTTCTTATAGTTAACGCCAGCGGGAGCATTGTAGGAGCAACACTCGGTAACGACGTTAATTTAAGAGATATGGAAGGCCGTAGCGCATTACTTTTGAACCGGGCAAAGGACAACAACGGGTCTTGTGCAATTGGCCCTTTCATTCGCCTTTTTGACGATACATTTTCCCTTCAAGACCTGAAGGGGCAAGAGGTAAGCTTAGCAGTTGAGGGTGACGATAATTTTTCCCTTATAGGGACATCCAATATTAGTCTGATGAGCCGGCAGCCTGAAGATTTGGTAGCTCAAACTATAAACGACAATCATCAATACCCCGATGGCTTTGCCCTAATGACAGGAACCATGTTTGCCCCTACTGAGGATAGAGGCGAACCAGGACAGGGGTTTACTCATCATATTGGTGATGCGGTAAGTATTTTCTGCCCTCCTCTGGGGGCCCTGATCAACCGGGTCAACTATTGCGATGAAATTCCGCCATGGAGTTTTGGCGCCTCTGCACTAGCCCGAAACC
>CACETT010000085.1 GCA_902562525.1 uncultured Alphaproteobacteria bacterium | reverse complement strand
CCAGCTGTAACCTTGCTAAAGGGAGCGCAACGTTAAAGGAGGCAGGCATGGCGCCTAAGCGGATGCCGCGGGTGCCGAAAGTGGCCGAACTTCAGTCGGTAGGTCGCCACTATTTACCTAGTTACCTTCATAAAAGTTGGGTGGACTTTTTATACTGGGATAGCGAACTGGATAGAGCTTGAGTATTTTTGTGGCCTTTTAGAATCTTTCAGAAAGCCAAATGGCTGTTCGTGTCGCGGAACGCACCATATTCTCGAATACCTTTAATCCAGGGTTGCTGGTATCGATTTGTTCTGATGCTGTTTCCCGGTGATCAATTTCATCATTCCGAAACTCTGACAGTTTTTCCCGCAAATCGGTCTCGTTTTCTTCGAGTTGGTTAATTTGTCCCTGATAGTGCTCATCAATGACTGACTCGACGGCTACAGTGCACGTCATTGCCGCTTTTTCCCCTAGTACTGCGCTTACTACGCCCAGCCCGTACCCAGCGACGTGCCATAATGGACTTAGAATAGTCGGTCGAACTTCACGTTCGATCACCAGGGTGTTAAAATAATCCAGGTGTCTTTGCTCTTGGCGGGACATTTCTTGTATTATGGGCTCTGAAGGGGTGCCTTGTAACAGGCGGAGCTGGCCATCATAAATTCGGGCGGCACCGTATTCTCCTGCATGGTCTACTCTGATCATACGTTTGACCAGCTGTTCACTAGTTAAGTCCCCTGGCAATCGTTTGTTTTTTTTCATTCTATTTAGCTCTACTATTTGCGTTTGATAGTTCTAGCCGCTCATTTTTTAGTCCAGATTCTTACCACGTAAACGGAGACTAGGCTGAGAAAAGCGGACCAAAACAAGTTCCACCTTGCCAAGGAGAGCCCAAAAAGGGACCAGGTAACGTCACCACAGCTTACCATAGGGGCCGAAAGTATGGCTTCTTTCAACTCCGCAACGGTAAGCGCCTCCGTGCCTTTGGCGTTGCATCCCTCAGTTCCTCGCCACCAGCTGTTTTCTACTCCAACGTGGTATAGCGCTAAAATAGTTCCGACCAAAAACACAGCGGCACACAGGCCAGCTAAAATTACTGATAGCTCGCTTTTCCACTTGGTCCGGTTAACGCACCAACCTGCAATACATAGGAAAATTACAGCTATATATAAGGCTCTTTGGTATAGACACAAAACACAGGGCGGCGCCGCGAAAAGAGTTTCCACCAAGTAGGTCCCTAACAAGGTCAAAAGCGCTATTAAACCTAGTCCGAGAAAGAATGTGGACGGGGATTTCAGGCGAGTGTTGATATTTAAAACCACCATGAGATCACCAAGTAGCCGACAAAGAGAAAAACCAAGGACAGGAGTAAAAGTTTATTCAAATGTTTTTCTATGAAAACACGCATTGTATCGCCAAAAACATAAAGAATTAAGCTGATGCCGAAGAAACGGAGTCCCCGAGACACAATCGATGCTAAGACAAATATCCATATATCGAGGTTGGCGACCCCACTGGCTATGGTAAATACTTTATAGGGAATGGGGGTTATGCCTGCTATGAAGACGATCCAGGCTCCCCATTTATTGTATTCGTCTCGAAGTCCATTGAACTTTTCTGTTTGGTGATAAAACTCGATTATCGGTCTCCCAACCAAATCGTATAATTCGTGCCCAATGTAGTAGCCTAGTACCCCGCCTAATACCGAGGCGACCGTGCAAACGGTGGCAATCCAGAAAGCTTTTCTTGGTCTCGCCAATACCATTGGTATAAGCATGATGTCTGGCGGAATCGGGAAAACCGAACTTTCCGCAAAAGAGACCCCCGCTAATGCGGAGTTGGCATGGCGATGGGAGGCCAAACCAATGATCCGTTGGTAGAGTCGGTCTAACCAAGTGGTTCTAGTTTTCACTTTGCGAGCACTTCCTATGTAGAGGGCTCACCATACAGCTGATTTTGTTTTGTGAGTAGTGAACTATTTAATTAATGTCTGAAAGAGAATCTTTCCTTAACTGGCGGAGGGCTTGGGGGTCTGGCAACATGAGCTAGCGCTTGTGGGAGATCCGAAGCGGTGCGATTCTCTTATAAGTGGCATTGACCATTTAACGTGGCTGTAGATAAGATGGCCGCGGGAGCGTTCTAGTGTCGAAAAAAGAGTGTTACGGGACGCCCTTCTGAGCCCCTGTGGCGGAATTGGTAGACGCGGCAGACTCAAAATCTGTTGTCCGTATGGACGTGGGAGTTCGAGTCTCCCTGGGGGCACCACGTTTCTTTGATGGCATTTTGCGGAGTATAGGGTGCGTAATTACAGGTCTTTATTGAATACTTCCTGGGTGAGGGGTAGCATTTCTTCATGAGAATTTTAATTTTAGCACTTACATTCTTAATTTGGGCAGCGCCGGTGCACGCGGATGCTGTGGCGGGGACAGGAATTATTTGTGAACATCCC
>CACETT010000084.1 GCA_902562525.1 uncultured Alphaproteobacteria bacterium | reverse complement strand
CCAACCCTGTATCCGAAACGTGCAAAATCTCAAATTTCCACGCATTTATCTCTGAATATCTCTGATACATCCTGAACAAGTCGGAAGCAAATAAGGCCGCCTCATCGCCGCCCGTGCCCGCCCTCACCTCAACTATCACGTTTTTTTCATCGTCTCGATCACGGGGAAGCAACAAAATTTGAATTTGTTTTTCTAGGTCCCTCTGTTTCTGTCCCAGCTCTTCGTGTTCCGTCTGGGCGAGAACCATGAGTTCATCATCTGTGTCTGGATCAGAAATCAACTTGACCAAATCCTGTATCTCCAAGATAAGGCCCCGGAACTCATCAGCAGCCTCAACAACTGGCGCTAACTCAGCATATTCCTTCGAAAGTCGGGCACGTTCATCAGCTTGAATCTGACCGTCATTTAGACGGTCCCCAATCTCGCCATGGCGCCCGATGAGCTTCTCTAGTCTCTCGTCAAAGTTCATCAGCTACACAATTAATAAATACCTTCCAAATTCGACAGGTTCCATTAAAGTCCCCCTCAAAGGGTTTCTGTCGGTTCGACCATCGATCCACTAACTCATTCCGTATGTAGGACTTCAAGCCTGCCTCTCTATTTCAGCGACTTTTCTTTCGACTAATTCTACTATGTGATCCGCAATGCCTTTATCAGATATTCGGTGATCGGTCACACCGTTTAAATAAATTTGATGAGTGCCTCGTCCCCCGCCCGTTAAACCTATATCAGTCTCTCTAGCCTCGCCAGGGCCATTGACCACACAACCGATTATAGACAACGTTATCGGGGTTTGGATATGAGACAACCGCTCCTCGAGGGTTTTAACTGTCTCTATTACGGGAAACTGCTGTCTCGCACATGACGGACAAGCGATAATTCTTACTCCTCTTTCTCTCAGGCCCAACGCCTTGAGAATTTCGAATCCTACCCGAACCTCCTCGACAGGATCTGCTGCCAAAGATACCCGGACGGTATCCCCGATACCATCTTGCAGAAGGGCTCCCAAACCGATGGCACTCTTCACGGCGCCTGTCATCAGCCCCCCCGCTTCTGTAATTCCAATATGCAGTGGATAGTCACAAGCAGCAGCCAATGCCCTATATGAGGCAATAGTTAAAAGTACGTCCGAGGCTTTAACACTAATCTTAAAATCAAAAAATCGTGCTCTTCCAAAATTTGGGCATGTCGAAGTGCGCTGGCCACCATGGCCTCAGGACAAGGCTCACCATACTGCTCCAACAGATCTTTTTCTAGCGAACCCGCATTCACCCCTATGCGCATGCTACAACCATGATCCTTGGCTGCACTAACCACCTCGGCCACTCGGGCAGAGCTTCCAATATTACCTGGATTAATTCTTAGACAGCTGGCCCCAGCCTTCGCCGCCTCCAACGCTCTTTTGTAGTGAAAATGAATATCGGCCACCAACGGGACCCGGACAGCCGCAACAATTGCGGAAAGTGCCTCCGTAGAATCCTCATCCGGGCAGGAAATCCTAACGATATCTGCACCCGCGTCCTCAAGTGCTTGCACTTGAGAAATTGTAGCCGCAACATCTGCCGTAATTGTATTCGTCATTGACTGAACTGATATTGGAGCCCCGCCCCCTACAAGTATGTCTCCAACTTTGATCTGCCGGCTATTGCGCCTTGGTATACGTTGAAACGAAGTCAAACTGCGCACTCCTTCCCATATTAGTATAGATGCGTGACACTAAAGGCCTTTGATACAACTAATCTACTGAAGCTCACTCCAAATCACTGGACCCCAACCCCAAAAGACTCTCCGGATCTAATAAAACACCTCTCCTAACGGCCCCAAGCGGGCCTAATGGCGGCACCTCTATATCATCCACAATTATTTTAAGGCCACCCGCGTTCCCCGTAATTAATGTTAAGCCCGAACGGTCAGGTACCCGGTAACTGTCACCTACATACAAAATTCTAGTAATCAAGAGCTCCCTGTCGGCACCTTCCACTTGGACCCAACTGTCTTGAGCCGCTATAAGGGTAACCCGAGACCTGGAATTCTCTACGCCATAAATGCGTGCCTGTTGCCCAGCCTGGCTCTCCACAGGTGGGGGGGGGGGGGAGTTGGAATAATATTCGGCCGTACCTCGTCTCCCTCAAGAACATCACTAGCCGAAGGCGCTTCAAATTCTCCAGGCACGCTGATAACTGAATCGGGACGGTCAACTTCCTCTGTATAATCACTGATTGCCTCAGCCGTTACATTGTCGCTCGGCTCCAGCTCAAACTCGGTATCTGCAACGGCTATGGTCTCTACCTCCCCAACGGGTTCGTCGGCCACTCGCCCATCGGGAACCCCTGCAGCAACCTCCCTCTCTTTCGCTACTGGAGATCGTTCCGCGACCTCCGACAACTCCTCTGGGACTGCAGCTATCTCGTCAAACTCCACCTTTGCAGCTTCT
>CACETT010000083.1 GCA_902562525.1 uncultured Alphaproteobacteria bacterium | reverse complement strand
CGAATATGATGGAGGGTAGCTTATGGGTAATCGTGTGGGCCGCTTCAGAACAACGATTTGTGGGGCGTAAAGCTTTTGATTTTGGATCAGTAGGGGCCCAGGTACCGTTAGAAATTTATTTTAATAAAGAAGTAGATAGGCTTTACGTGACGACAGCGGATCCTGGAATGTTTCATATTTTTGATATATCCAATGGGGTAGAGAGCCCGTCTTTAATAACTTCTCTACCAACTGCTGGCGGGTCCCATCATGTTGCGTTTTCGCCTTCCGAAGGAAAAGCATATGTCCAAAACGCCCTGCTTAATCTACCTGGGATGAACGACGGCTCTATCACAGTAATTAATTTAAAATCTCTGGAGGTGGAGGGTAGCATCGATACTTTTAAAGATCTTGGATTAGCTCCAAATTCTATAACGATGCTACCTAGATGGTATCATCCTGCTGGGCATTTCAACAATGGGCCTTATCCAGAGTAGAGGGAGGGTCTACAACCTATAATCAGTCAGCCGGGTCGCTCTCGGTTCTATGCTTTACGCCGGATGAAGATAGCGTTCTACTGCTGCGAGCATCCTTTTTCCGAGAGAGAGAACGCCATTAGATGGAGATATAATGCCTCTATAAGTGGTCTCTATATCTATCTCTGGATTATGTTTTTTAACATTTTCTAACGCCATTTTTTCTAGTTTTTGGTCACCATAAGTCATTAAGACATGTATTCCTTCGCCCATGCAAGTCGTGCACATATCGTGTGAATGCTTCTTTTTCTGTAAATCCTTGAGCGGAGTGGTAAGAAAATCGGCAAGGGTATAGCGGCTCTGATCAAATACGGAACAACACAGCATGACCTTACCTTGAGAATTGATTGCCATTTGTGAGTCTCGCAATTTACAGCGCGAAACCTCAGATTTACGGGAAACCTCTAAAGCTTCTGAAAGTGGCAGCGCTAGCCGGTCAACAAGGGCTCGATCTTCTTCGGTGAGCTTGGGCATTCCCTCAGTGTGACCCAAAAAAGCCAGATTTTTTTCTATTGGCATTAAATATGCCCAATATGTTGTAAAATCAAATCCTAAGCCGGTGGCAAATTCCCGCATAGCGGCTTCCTCAGATTGGTTGTCTATATACCGGTGAAATATTACGAGAATACGGGTTGTAGAGTTAGAAATAGTTTTGGCATAGGCTAGTCGTTTCATGTTCTCCTTGACTGTCTCAACGTTGCCCCCTCTATGGGTTACCCCATAATTCTTCTGATGGAATCCTGAGACAGATATCTTAATCGTGTCTGGATTAGCTGCTACGACCGCGTCAATTTGCTTTCCCAAGTTGAGGTTTGTACTTATATCGCAGCCAATCTGATGCGCTTTCACAGTCCGTATCATTTCGGGTAATTTTGGATGGATAAATGGTTCGGTCCAGTTATAAAGGGCAAAATTTGCAACGTTACATTCTGATGTGGCCTTTCTCACTATTTGATCAAGAAGTTCAGGTGTCATATACCCAGATTGCAATGGAGTTCCACCCATGTTTCCCACAGGGCAGGAGGGGCATGATAAGTTACAACGACCAACAATATCGACGTCAAAGGACCAGCTCGTTTTTCGCATTTGGTAATCCGCAATTATTTTACCTAGTGATTCAACCTTAACGACTTATGGGCCAAAAGCAAAAACGTTTTTAGTTGAGGAAGATCTAAATCACTTTCTTTTTATTAAGTTCTAGGTGAATCATTAAAGTGCCGCTTCTACGATTCAACAATAGGTTGAGCTAGGATCCAAAGACTGGCTCCAGTGTACAAAATCATCAAGATAACCATCGGCAATTGAATGAAAGTTTTGTTGGTGGATATGTATATCTGATTTGTCCGTACGTGGCAGAGAAACATGCTGAGTATGTGTCCCCCTATTACAGAGGCAAGAGTTATGTTCCACATGCTCTTTGAATTAATTATGCCGATATCAATGCGATAATTATTTGTATTAAAAATATTCCAACCTAGCCCGTAGGGGTCTGATATTAATGGTATGATTAGCTGCCCTGCTATTAATAAGTAAGATAGGTAATGCGCAAGATGATATGCGATAGCAATGGGAAGTAGGGTCATAACAAAATGTTTTAGCAGTTGTTGGAAAGAGACTTCTGATTCTGGCGGCGCAGTCGTCCAGTTGATCAAGATCTTTGTAAGAAGACATACAAGAATGTATGTGAAAAGAAATAACAATAGGGTTAAAGCTAGTCCGACTGTTGTCAACACTGGTTGTAGACTTCCGAAAGTCTGGTGGAGTTTTCGGAGAATTGAACCAAAGGCGTTGACGTTAAGTAAATAAACCTTGAGTTGCAACCACGCCTCAGTCGCCATAAAACCATCAAAGCTCAGCCCAGCCAGCAATAGAATTGTAATCAACACGAGCCCCATAGAGGGTTCTCGCATTCCAAGGATACCAAAGGCCGGTAGCTGAATGCTGAGGGTTCTTTTTGTTTTACAAAATTGGATTGGTGAGAAGTTTCCTATTAGAGTAAATATCACTGAAAAGCATTCA
>CACETT010000082.1 GCA_902562525.1 uncultured Alphaproteobacteria bacterium | reverse complement strand
TCTAACTTACCTCCATGAAGGGTGAACTCGTCGGTAAGATTAGGTCCCATGCCTCCCATGCCGCCGTTTCCATGGCACTCGACGCAGTGCACCATGAAAGTACGTTTGCCCTCTATTATCCGGGCCTCTAGTTCCGGATCTAATAGCTTTGCTTGGCTCACCTCGGGAGTAGGAGGGGGACTGCCATCAGTGTCCTTGATACTGAGGACGTAAGCTGTCAAGGAGTCTATTGTGGAAGCATCAAGTTTTGGTGACCATGCGGGCATTAACTTGTCAGCCACTCCATTGGCAATGACGTTCCTTATTTGGCTTGATTCGTTACCATGAATTGTAATGGAGTCAGTGAGGTTTGGTCCTACGCCACCGGCCCCTGATACTCCATGACACTGGGCACAATGCAATCGGAACAGACTGCGTGCAGGGATCTTGTTATCGCCTTCAGAAAAGGTGCTGACCTTGATTATCTCGTTGAGGATATCCTGAGGGGTGTCTTTAGGCCTAAGGCCGGTTGGTCTGCTTCCTTTCAAAGTAAATACATACTCAGCGACCTCCCGTATCCGTTTTTCAGATAGCCTTTGGCTCCATGTAGGCATTTGCATGGCAGGAACGCCATTTGTTATAACCCGTAAAATGTCGTCGAAGGTCTCCCCATGTAGTGTAAATTCGTCTGTGAGGTTTGGCCCCATCATGCCTCTACCTCCATCGCCGTGGCACTGCCAGCAGTGCACAATGAAAGTACGTTTGCCCTCTATTATCCGGGCCTGTAGTTCCGGATCTAATAGCTTTTTTGCCTGGCTCACCTCGGCAGTAGGAGGGGGACTGCTATCAGTGTCCTTGATGCTGAAGACGTAAGTTGTCAACGAGTCTATCGTTGCGTCATCAAGCTTTGGTGACCAGGCGGGCATTAACTTGTCAGCCACTCCATTGGCAATGACGTTCCTTATTTGGCTTGATTCGTTGCCATGAATTGTAATGGAGTCAGTGAGATTTGGTCCTATGCCACCGGCCCCTGATACTCCATGGCACTGGGCACAATGCAATCGGAACAGACTGCGTGCAGGGATCTTGTTATCGTCTTCAGAAAAGGTGTTCGCGTTGAGAATATCCCTTTGGTTGGGTTTTCCGCCATCCAACTCGGTGCCCGTTATGCTGAGAACAAATAACGCTAAATCCCGAATACGGGTAGGGGGCATTTTTTTGTTTCCATTTTGGCATCCCAGTGTTGGGTACGCCTTCAGATATCACGTTGGAGATGTCCTCCAGCGTATCGCCGTGGATTGTGATGTTATCTGTCAGGCTGGGACCGCTTCTTGAGTGGCCGCCACCTTTACCATTGAGACCATGACATTGGACACAATGTACGGTGAAGGTTCGTTGTCCTTCCTTTACATTGGCCAGGCTAACCTCAGGGGCTGCGAGGGCATTGCTCCCAAAGTAGAGGCTCAAAAAAGCAAAGAAGCTTATGTATGCGGATAGTAGTTTTAACAAGAGCGTTTGACCGTATGCCTTCGGAATGATTGCTCTGGCAAGCTAACAGCGGCTGTCAGTAATACAAGTCCAAACTTAAGCTTGCGGGAGTGTAGTTAAAAAAATCCGGCGGCCCCAGAAGGGCCGCCGGACCTTTTCTTCGATATCTATGGTTTAGCAGAGCTATCTATTCCGCCAATCCATATCTACCTACCTTTACGCAAGGCTCATACCATGTTTGTTCAATGGTAAGGACCTGATACGTTTACCAGTAGCCGCAAAAATTGCGTTGGTGATAGCAGGTGCCATTGTATGGAACACTGGCTCACCAATACCGGTTGGGTCATTCTTAGTCGGTACAGCATGTACTTCGTACGGAGCCATCTGACCGATTCTAGGCAACTTGTAGGTGTCAAAGTTTTGTTCCTGAAGTTGCCCAGCGTTTACCGAGTGACCAGTTGTGAAGGTATGTGCCAGACCCCATACGACGCCGGCTTGCACCTGTGCGTCCCACTGGTCAGGGTTCACAACCAATCCGCAATCAACAGCGCGGTGGATATTATGAATGTTTACCCGCTTGCCACCACGTACTGACAGAGTAACGACGTCAGCCCAAGGTGAGTCAAAGCTGTTGTGGAATGCAATGCCTTGAGCGTGGCCCTTAGGCAAGGATCCACCCCAGTTCGCTTTCTCTGCTGCGAGATCCAAGGTAGCCAACATGCGAGGCTCCTTGTGCAACAATTTCTTGCGAAGCTCATAGGGGTCTTCACCCATGTGATCAGCGAGCTCATCAATGAAGCTTTCAATAAAGAAGGCATTCTGCGTGTTTCCGACGCCCCGAAGGAACACAATCGGTACAGGAAAATCCTTCTGCACAAAGCGAACATCAATGTTCTCAAAATCGTAGCCAATATCCTTCGCGCCTTGAGCGCTATGGAAGTCAACGCCACTCTCTATCTGACCGTTAATGAAGTCAGACCCGGCAAACAAGTTCTTCATCCGGGATGAGCGGTATGGTGACAACCAGATACCTGGACCACTAATTTTGTGCTGCCAAGAGGTAACATTACCATCGCCATCAATACCAGCAGTCATTTTTGCGGCATAGGTAGGACGATGGAAATGGTTAGCCATGTCTTCTTCACGGGAATAAGTAAGCTTAATAGGCTTCTTAATCGCCATGGAGGCCTCAATGGCATACTCCAAATATTCCACTTCCACTCTACGCCCAAAACCACCACCGGT
>CACETT010000081.1 GCA_902562525.1 uncultured Alphaproteobacteria bacterium | reverse complement strand
AAATGCAACTAGGTGATACCTATAACGAACCTAAGCCAAAGGGGCCACAAATCAAGGTTTACCGAGGTGGAACCGAAAGCGTGAACTCTTTACCAGGTCAGTTGTGATGCACATGCCACAACAAAACTTTAGAAAATTCTGCTTAGCAGGCTTACTGTGGGCCCTAGTCTCTCAATCAGCCTTATGCCAAACTGAAGTAGAAGTCAGTCCATTGGCTGAAATAGGTCTTCAACAAGAAAGTCAAATCATTACAGTACCGCTGAACAAGGTTAACACCATTCGGGTATCTCGCGATATAGCGGAAGTTATTATTGGCAACGCTGATATTGCTGACGTCATAGTAAAAACCCAAAACCGCGCTTATATCATTGGTCGCTCTACGGGAGATACCGATATTCTACTCATTGATTCCGAGGGAGATCTAATTAATCACATCGTGGCAAGGGTCGGCTCTAACATAGAAGCCGCGGCTGCTGCCATTGCGCAAGTGGTGGACGACTCGCAAATTGAACTTTCCGCTCTAAATAATAATATACTGATGCAGGGCGTTGTTCACACTGCCAAAGAATCGGCAGATGCGGCGGAAATTGCCCGTAACTTCCTAGATCCAGAAAATGAAGCTGCTACCGTGGTAAACATGCTTCAAGTTCTTGGTGATCAGCAGGTCTTGCTAAAAGTACGAATGGCCGAAATGCAACGAAATGTGCTTAAAGACCTTGGAATGAATACTAACTTCTCCCTCATTAGAGGAGACGGCGCCTTATTTTTTGACATTACAACAAACGGCGTAAATAGCCTATTAAATACCGAGGGTACTGCTCGGTTCAGCGTGGACAGCGCAAATATACCAGATGCAACTTTTTCGGCACTGGAAAGGCAAGGTCTAGTCAAAACACTTGCTGAGCCAGCGCTGACCGCTATTTCTGGAGAAACTGCCAATTTTTTGGCTGGGGGAGAATTCCCTACTGTGGCTGGAATTGATAACACGGGAAATGTTTTAATCGAGTTCCGTGAATTTGGTGTCGCCCTCGCGTTTACTCCAGTGGTAATGGCGGAGAACCGAATAAGTCTCAAGATTTCCACCGAAGTTAGCCGCGTTTCGTCGGAAAACGTTTTGACTTTACCTGTTAATGCAGGCGCCACGACTGTCGATGTAGTTGGTCTTTCTGTAAGAAAGGCCGAAAGTACTATAAACTTGCCAAGCGGCGGGAGCCTAATGATTGCAGGTCTTCTCCAAAATGATGAACTCACTACTGTAGATGGAATCCCCTGGTTAAGAGATGTGCCAGTGATTGGCGCTCTGTTTAGAAGTCCAAATTTTGTGCAAAATCAATCAGAGCTAGTGGTTATTGTTGAAGCTTTCATCGTGAGGCCAGTGGACGGCGGCAAGCAAAAACTAGCTCTACCTACAGATGGTTTTGTCAGCCCTAGCGATCTAGATCTCCTCCTTCTTGGTCGTTTGTACAAACGTTATGGGGGTGATAAAATGAGTGACACCAACCCTTTGCTGCAGGGCCCTTTAGGTTACCTGTTGCGCTAGGCGATGGTCACGGTAATGAGGATGCCGCAGAAAGCTAGGATTGTATGGAAAAGTCACAAAATTTTTTAGGAGGGTTTCCAAATATTAGAGCAGTATGTTTGCTGTTCCTAATCCTAGGTGGCTGCAATCCTCCACCTCTTGGCAATCTGGATTACCAAAACGCTCATCCGTTACAGGTGCACGAACAGACATTCCACATAACCGTGGCTATCTCAGACACTGATAAAGGCCCTGCGCCAAAGAACATGGGTGCGTTAAGCCAATTTGTGTCGGAGTTTCATAGGAGAGCCAGAAGCAATCTCTTTGTCTTGGTTGCTGAACAGCTGACCAAAGCTCAGAAAACTAGGTTAATCGATAATATAGAATTGCAGCTCGCCGGTCTGGGAGTAAGTCAGCATCAGATAATCAGCGACACAGTCTCCCCAGATGCAGCCCAAGAGACCAATGTAGTCGTCATGAGTTTTTTGGGCTCGACCGTTAAGGTGCCGGATTGCGGCGAAGACTGGTCAGGAGAAAGTGGCTTTAACCCTGCCAACACCCCGATAAAGAACTACGGCTGCTCGTATCAACGTAATATCGGGCTCATGGTCTCTGATCCCCATGACCTAATTCAGTCCGGAAACCGAGGCAGCACACTGGACTCAGCCACAATTCAAAGAGTTATCAGAGAGTATCAACTTGGTGAACCAACTATATCCGAACCATATGAGAGGGACGTCTTTAGCGAGAACTAAAAACTATTGATATGGGACGGAACAGGAGCAAAAAAAATACTTAGACTTACTCTAGACGGTTTTTTTGAAAGCGTTGGAACGCGAGAAGTTATGGAGTCCCTCCAAAAGGATCCAAAACTTAGGCGCTGTCGAATTGAACTCCAACAAGGAAGCATCGAACAAGCCGCCACCCACCTGGGTGCCGCCAGGGAACCGGACCTGATCATCGTAGAATCGGACAAGACTGGAACAGAACTAGATGCTGACCTTGAAGCCCTATCCTCTAACTGCAGCCCCGAAACCAAAGTTATGTTGTTCGGTGCAAATAACGACATCTCTCTGTATAAAAGACTAATTGGAATGGGGATAACTGATTATTTTGCTCCTGACAGTAGTGCGGAACAGGTGATCACAGCAATAGAAAAAACTTTCCTAGAGGGGGATGCGTCTAACCTAGCCAGGGTTATCGCATTTATGGATGCA
>CACETT010000080.1 GCA_902562525.1 uncultured Alphaproteobacteria bacterium | reverse complement strand
CCGTGTCGAGAAGGTACAGGTTGGCTCTCGAGGATGATGAAGCGTCTGACAGAAGGCACCGCCAGGATAGAAGACATTTCGCTTATCGAAAATGTAACCAAACAGATTGAGGGACACACTATTTGTGCTCTTGGTGATGCTGCGGCCTGGCCAATACAGGGGTTGGTGCGACATTTTCGACCAGAGATGGAACGGCGAATATTAGGAATTCAAGGGAAGAACACTGTCTAAAGCAATGGTTAAAATTTTAATTGATGGGATAGAGTATCAGCTGGAGGAAGGCACTACAGTAATGCAGGCTTGCAATTTTGCTGGCGTTGAAATACCGCATTTTTGTTTTCACGAACGGTTATCTATAGCAGGAAATTGTCGAATGTGTCTTGTCGAAGTGGAGGGAAGTTCTAAACCCGTAGCTTCGTGTGCGATGCCCGTTTCACAAAACATGTCCATAAGAACTGACTCTGAGATGGTGCATGTTGCTCGTAAGGGCGTAATGGAATTTTTATTGATTAACCACCCCTTGGATTGTCCTGTATGTGATCAAGGCGGCGAGTGTGACTTGCAGGATCAGGCTTTGGGGTATGGGAGGGATTCAAGTCGTTTTCTTGAGCAAAAACGGGCCGTAAGTCAAAAAGATTTTGGCCCTCTAATTAAAACTCATATGACGAGATGTATTCACTGTACAAGATGTGTGCGTTTTATGGAGGAGGTTGCAGGGGTACCTAATATAGGAGGGTATGGGCGCGGTGAGGACATGGAGATTACGGCGAGTCTCGAGCAGGGGTCAGATTGCTCTGAGATGTTTGGGAATATTATTGATTTATGTCCAGTCGGGGCATTGACGTCAAAGCCATACGCTTTTGTGGCTCGGCCGTGGGAATTGTTAAAAACAGAATCCGTCGATGTGCTGGATGCTGTTGGTAGTAATATTCGCATAGACGTTCGAGATAAACAGGTGATGAGAATTACTCCACGATTACATGAGGCGATTAATCAGGAGTGGATTGGTGATAAAACACGATTTGCATATGATGGTCTACGAAGGCAGAGGCTGGATAAACCTTACATGCGAAAAGAGGATGGTAAGCTCGTTCCTGTTAGCTGGGATGTCGCTTTTGAGCGTATTCGTAACGAGGTAGAGCAGCTGGATGGCAGTGAGCTTGCGGCTCTGGCTGGTGATCTTTGTGACGCCGAGTCAATGTTAGCATTAAAAGACCTGTTTTCTGCTTTGAATTGCCCCAATATTGATTGTAGACAAGATGGTGCTGCCTTGCAGGCCCAACCACGATGTAGCTATATTTTTAATACTTCAATCGCTGGTATTGATAAAAGTGATTTGTGCTTGTTGATAGGCACTAACCCAAGATTGGAAGCGCCGATCATAAATAGTCGATTGCGGGAAAGATGGCTGGATGGAGATTATCCCGTGGCTAACATAGGCAAGCCAGTTGATTTAACTTACCCAGTTGAAGAGCTGGGCTCCGGTAATCAGGTTTTATGTGAAATTATTGAGGGGAAGCACCCTTTTTGCGAAGTTTTACAAGAGGCTGTGAGGCCAATGTTAATTGTTGGACAAGGGGCGCTAGGTCGGACCGACGGTGCAAATATTTTATGGGGTAGCAAGGTAATTGCTGAGAAGTACGACTTGGTTCGGGAGGGATGGAACGGTTTTAATGTCTTGCACACTGCGGCGGCAAGAGTAGGTGGATTAGATCTTGGACTTGTGCCAGGTCCGAATGGGCTAGGAGCACGCCAAATATTATCTGGAGATTTTAAAGAAAGACCTCTCAAATTACTTTATCTTTTAGGTGTGGATGAAATATGTCCAGAATTCCTAGAGGGGTTATTTATAGTGTACCAAGGCCACCATGGGGATAGAGGGGCCAATATTGCCGATGTGGTCTTGCCTGGCGCTGCCTATACCGAGAAAGAAGGTTGTTATGTTAACACGGAAGGCCGGCCACAATACGGACAAGTAGCTACGCAACCTCCAGGAGATGCTAGAGAAGATTGGGCTATTTTAAGAGCTCTGTCTGCTAAGCTTGGCCTTACATTGCCCTACGATAGTTTTAGCGCCTTAAGGGAGAAAATGATCCAAATTTGTCCGGAGTTTGGGGACCCTAATATAATATCAGAAGCTGAATGGGGTGAATTTGGGTTGGAAGGCTCTTTGGAGGACACAACTCCATATTCCAGTGCGGTTAAAAACTATTTTATGACGGATCCCGTTTCCCGCGCTTCGACAACAATGCTTGAGTGCACAAAACATTTTTTGCTAACTCATCCGCAAAAACCGTCTGTCACTAGTGCAGACTGATGGAATATTTTCTGCAACATTTCCTATTACCAAGCGGAAAATTGGTCTTTCAAGTGCTTTCAATTATCGTGCCCCTTTTGATGGCTGTGGCCTATCTAACGTATTTTGAAAGAAAACTAATTGGAGCAATCCAACTTAGGCGGGGACCCAATGTAGTAGGTCCCTTTGGGCTGCTTCAGCCTATAGCTGATGCTCTCAAACTCTTTTTAAAAGAGACTATTATTCCAACGGGGGCAAATAAAATACTCTTTGTTCTAGCTCCTATGATTACATTTGTTCTTAGTTTTGCGGCTTGGGCGGTTATCCCATTTGATGAGGGGTGGGTCCTCGCAGATATAAATGTTGGAGTTTTGTACCTAATCGCTATCTCTTCTTTAAGTGTTTATGGGGTTTTGATGGCGGGATGGGCAAGCAATTCAAGGTATGCATTCCTGGGGGCTTTGCGTTCCGCTGCACAAATGGTGTCTTATGAGGTTTCGATGGGATTCGTGATAGTAACGGT
>CACETT010000079.1 GCA_902562525.1 uncultured Alphaproteobacteria bacterium | reverse complement strand
CATCGTAGGATTGGACTATGTGCTCTGTCGACATTTGTTAGACTCCATACTTACTCAATTAACCAAAGCGTCCCGTTATGTAATCTTGCGTTTTTTTCTCTGAGGGATTGGTGAAAATTTTTTCAGTAGGACCAAATTCCACCAAATCCCCTAGGTGAAAGAAGGCAGTTTTTTGTGATACTCGCGCCGCCTGTTGCATGTTGTGCGTAACAATAATAATGGTGAAATCCTTACGAAGTTCATCCATTAACTCCTCGATTCTAGCTGTTGCAATGGGATCGAGGGCTGAGCATGGTTCGTCCATAAGTATAATCTCAGGGTTTATGGCGATGGCTCTCGCTATACACAACCTTTGCTGTTGCCCGCCTGATATTCCCGTCCCGGGTTCATCGAGGCGGTCTTTAACCTCTTCCCAGAGACCTGCCTTGGTCAGGCTGTTTTGAACTATATCATCTAGGGCAACACGGTTTTCTGCTAGACCGTGTATTCGAGGCCCATAAGCAACATTTTCATAAATTGATTTTGGAAATGGGTTGGGCTTTTGGAATACCATGCCAACACGTGTTCGGAGTTGGACCACATCTACCGAGGAGTGGTTAATATTATTACCGTCGATCAGTATGTCGCCGGTGACCCTGCACCCTTCTATAGTATCATTCATGCGGTTGAGGCATCGTAAAAAGGTCGATTTACCGCATCCCGACGGGCCAATACAGGCGGTAACCTCGTTGCCAGATACCGAGATGGAAATGCTATTAAGGGCTGGGTTCTCACCATAGAATACGTTGACATCCTTTGTGATGACCTTTGGAGATCCGATGAAAGCCACTTCTTTGTCCTTGTCGGGTGATAGGGCCTCAGCCATTACCATCTCCGCTCAAATTTACGTCTTAGATACACAGCTGCTCCATTCATTGTAATTAAGAAGGTAAGCAAAACCATTATGGCCGCGGAGGTTTTTTCAACAAAGGCTCGTTCAGGGTTGTCGGACCACAAATAGACTTGTACTGGCAATGCAGTGGACGCATCTAGCGGCCCACTTGGCACATCTACGATGAATGCGACCATGCCTATCATTAAAAGCGGGGCGCTTTCCCCTAAGGCGCGTGCCATTCCTATGATTGTTCCAGTTAAAATGCCTGGCACGGCCAGTGGCAGGACATGGTGGAGCACTGTCTGCATTTGAGATGCTCCAATACCCAGGGCGCCTTCCCTTATAGATGGGGGAACGGCTTTGAGAGAGGCGCGTGCCGCTATTATAACCGTTGGCAGCGTCATTAGTGCCAGGACCATACCTCCCACTAAGGGTGCAGATCTGGGAAGGCCAAAGAGGCTCAAGAACATGGCTAGCCCCAGCAGGCCGAATATAATGGATGGCACGGCAGCTAGATTGTTGATGTTGACTTCGATTAGATCTGTAAACTTATTAGAAGGCGCAAATTCTTCTAGGTAGATTGCTGTCATAACCCCGAAGGGAACAGAGAGAGCGATACACACCACCATCATCCAAAATGATCCGACCATTGCACCCCAAATGCCGGCCAGTTCAGGTTCGCGGGAATCGCCGGTAGTGAGAAACATGGTATTAAAAACCGTTCGAATTTGGTCAGCCGATTCTAAGGTTTCCAACCATGATAGTTGTTGGTCACTCAACCTGCGCTGGGTCTCTGGCACGTCGCGAGGCATTTTGCCTTTTACTGCCATGTCGACGTCATCAGAGGCGGTAAACCATATCCTCTGACTAGTTCCAATTAGCGACGGGTCAGCCAAGATCATTTTCCTGAGCTCCAGCCCCATGCTTGACCCAATTAGCTTGTAGAGTGCGCGCTTTTGTTGACGGGTTTCTGCGTCTGGGAATTGCTTATAAAGCGCCGTCTTTATGAGACCTGTATAATTAGCACGTTTTAATACAGCGCTGTCTCTATCGCCGTCGGGGTCAATCTCTAATTCATCAAAAAATATAGTTGTGGCTATCTCCGTTTGAACGAAGGCGGTATAACCTCGGCTACAAATTGCGAACAGCAGAACGACTAAAGCGCTTAAAGCAAGCAGAATTGCAACTCTTGTGTACCAAATAAAACGCCGCTCGGATGCATACCGTTTGGCCAGGTGTCTGGACGTGTTGCGACCTTTGTTCTCTAGAGCACTATGAGATTGAGTTTCTTTACTCATATTTCTCACGATATTTTTGTACTACTCGGAGCGCGATAAAATTCAAAATCAGAGTTGCGATAAATAGCGTTAGCCCAAGTGCAAAAGCAGCCAGAGTTTTTGGGCTGTCAAACTCCTGGTCCCCGACCAAAAGGGTAACGATTTGCACGGTAACTGTTGTGACCGCCTCAAAAGGATTGGCAGTGAGTTTTGCCGCGAGACCTGCTGCCATAACAACGATCATGGTTTCCCCGATTGCCCGTGATACTCCGAGGAGCACTCCACCCACAATGCCAGGCAAAGCCGCTGGAAGGACAACCCTTTTGATGGTTTCCGATTGAGTGGCACCCAGCCCGTAGGATCCATCTCTTAAAGATTGGGGCACTGCGTTGATAATATCATCAGAGAGTGATGAAACGAAGGGTATGATCATTACTCCCATGACAACCCCAGCGGCTAGGGCACTTTCTGACGCGATGTCCAGGCCAAGCACAGCGCCCAAGCTCCTCATAGCAGGAGCAAGGCTAATGGCGGCAAAAAAGCCATAAGCGACGGTGGGAACTCCGGCAAGTATTTCAAGTGTTGGTTTGACCGTTGCTCGAACTGAAGGTGGAGCGTACTCAGATAGGTAAATAGCGGAGAACAGGCCGACTGGCACTGCCATCGCCATCGCTATTAGAGTGATCAAAATTGTACCTGTAAATAGGGGGATGGCTCCGAAGGCGCCGGAGGCGCCTACCTGGTCTTCCCGGATTGCCGTTTGGGGACTCCACTCTAAACCAAACAAGAAAT
>CACETT010000078.1 GCA_902562525.1 uncultured Alphaproteobacteria bacterium | reverse complement strand
CTGTTGGTGGTCAATAGGAATCACATAACAATGCCGGTCGCCAAAAGTATTGGTTACTTGATAAATCACAGCGGTAAGTTCTTCTTTGTTATCAAAGTAATAATAAATACTGAGGGGATTAAAAACGTAGCCGTACATCCTGGGAAGGGTTAGCAGAAGTAAGGTCCCCTCCCCAGAACAACAGTTTATCCCCTTTTCCCGCATTAGATTTTCTGCCCAGAGTCGAAGGGGGGTGCCATCACTGGGCCCATGATCGCGATCAAAAAAAGAGAATATATTCCATTGGTTATAAGAGAAAAATCGATGCTGCGCGGATGTACGCTCAAGGTTATCAAGGTCTAGGAGTAGCATAGCTATCTTGTATTTGAAGCTGTGGTGTTTGGGGTACAGCCTCTTGTGCACTACTTCGCAGTGATAAAGGGCCGACTTAGGCATCAACAGTCCTCGACTGTATGGTGGTTGAGGTAGAGTTATATGGAAGGTCTGTGTTTGATTTTCTCCAAGGCGGCATGGATCCGAGTGCTTCTGCAACTTGAATGGCTGAGACTACCGCATCTTCGTGGAACCCGTAGCCGAAGTAGCTGCCGCAGAACCAGGTATTTCTCTTTCCTTGAATTAGTCTCAAGTCTTGTTGGGCTGAAAGCATCTGACTATCCAGTATGGGGTGGCTATAAGAAAATTCTCGATAAATCGTTTTGGAACAAGAAATATCGTAAGGGTTTAAGCTAACAAAATAATTTTTCTGGCAATCGAGGGCTTGCAACTTGTTCATCCAGTAGGTCACGGTCAACCTATCTGGCGAGCGGCTACTGCTCTGCACATTCCACGAGGACCATAATTTCTTAAGTGAAGGCATTAAGCTGTCATCGTTATGCACTACCACGGTGTTCTTCTGGTATAGACATTTCCCTAATATTTGTGTTTCTGAAGGTGTGGGGGCATTTAGTAGCCGCAAGGCCTGGTCAGCGTGGGTAGCCAGAACAACGGCGTCGTGCTTTTTTGTGGCGCCGTGTATATCCCTAACAGTAACGCCATTATTGGTTCGCGATATCGTTGAAATCTCCTGGCCCAATTGTAAATTTACAGATGCTTCGTTAAGCAGGCGCCAGACATAGGTTCTGCTGCCCTTGCAGACGGTTTTCCATTGGGGACGATTTCGGAACCTCAGGAGTCCGTGGTTGTCAAAAAAACGCACAATTGAGGAAACGGGTATTCGTTGGGTACTTTGACTTGAGGTTGACCAAATCGCCGAAATCATGGGAATGAGATGAAGATCGGCAAAGGATTTAGAATACCCGCCTTCTTTGAGAAACTCACCGACAGTCAAATCTGGGTGTGTGCTCGCGTTGATGGACCCAGCCTCTTTGTAGAATCTCAGGAGCCCTCTCAGTAGCTGCCAAGCGTCAGGGTTTAGTAGGTTTTTGCGTTGTCCGAACAATCCATTAAGGCCGTTGCTGCAGTACTCCATGCCTCTATCCGACAGGCTGTAGGAGAATGACATGGACGTCGTCTGAGACTTGACATTAAGATACTGTAATAGCTGCGTAAAATTTGGATAATTTTTCTCATTATACACGATGAACCCCGTGTCAACGGGGACCGAACGGTTTTCTTCAATAATCTGGATAGTGTTGCTGTGGCCACCGGGGCGGGTCTCTTTCTCGTAGAGGGTAATTTTATGGTTTTTCGACAAAATCAATGCAGCTGTTAATCCGGATATGCCTGATCCGACAACTGCTATGTCTAATCTTCCTAGGGGTAAGGAGCCGTCCACAACAAATCCTAACTGAGGGTATGGCCATTGAACTTTATGGCAAGAGTGCCTAAGTACGCAGGCAGAGGGAGCCAGGATCAAAATGCTGCGGAAAAAAGTTTAGCTGGCAATGTGATCTGGCAGGTTTGTTCTAGCGTATAAGAGGCAACCTTCGAAATGGCAAATGAAAAAAGCATCTCACTCATGGAAACAACCCTTTCAAATACTTTGGGCAGCCAAAGAACCCCGGGTTCCGGGAAACCTCCATCGGCGGCTCGCTTGGATGCTGGTCTGGTGCGTGCCATTGCAGTAGATAGAAATAGAGATGCTTTTGCGGAATTGTTTGATCGGTATGCGCCACGGGTGCGCTTTTTTGCCATGAAAATGGGTGCTGACGGGGCTGCTGCTGATGAGGTTGTTCAAGAAGCTATGTTGGCGGTTTGGAGAAAGGCGGATACTTTTGATCCATCCAAGGCCAGTTTCTCGACTTGGCTATATACAGTGGCTAGGAACAAGAGAATAACCATGCTACGCAAAACGCCCGCTCCGGCCCTGGACCCAGAAGACCCGGCTTATGAGCCAAGTGCAGAGGCGAATCAGGACGAAGTCATAGAGAATTCTGAGAACCAAGAGCGTCTACAAACGGCTATATCACAATTACCTGGGGATCAAGCAAGGATCGTTAAGATGTCTTTTTTTGAGGGTAAGGCCCATCAAGAAATTTCTGGCGAGTTAAACTTGCCTTTGGGTACTGTTAAATCAAGATCCAGGCTTGCATTAGCAAAGCTTCGGAAATCTGTGGGAGGAACACTTAATGCCTGACCAACAACTGGATGACGAGATTTTAGCTGAGTTTTCTGCAGGGAACTTGCCTGAAATGAAGGCTATTTTAGTTGCAACACACCTAACATTGTGCCCCGACAGCCGGAAGGCCGTCGAGCACTTCGACGCAATTGGGGGGTCTTTATTGGCCTCTAGTAATGGTAGTGATCTCGGCGAGGGCGTTAAGGATCGCGTTTTTGCAAGTTTGGAGGAAAACCACGGCGGAGAGCCTTCGCCAACGCACGATGAGGAGACCTGTGAGTTAATACCGGCTCCCTTAAGGAGCAAGCTTGGTTCCTCACTGGGCGACTTAAAATGGAAGAAACTGGGCGGAAAAATAAAGTACATAGACATTGCCCAGCCCGGGAAAAATAGTGCTGCGCGGTTAATGATCTTACCGGCAGGGATCGATATGCCGACCCATACTCATGAGGGAACGGAAATGACAGTGGTTTTATCAGGAGGATTTTCTGATGCCTTCGGTAGATATAGTCGTGGGGATGTAGCTGTGCGGGGCATTCACGATGTGCACAAGCCAA
>CACETT010000077.1 GCA_902562525.1 uncultured Alphaproteobacteria bacterium | reverse complement strand
TGCTTTGTTGTTGGCGGATAAGGTTAGCGAATATGCGGAAAGGCTTCCGTCCACATTGCCTGGGAGCTTAAGCGTATTTCAGTTTGACGTTGCCGCTGACTTAATTCGAGAACGCATAAGCCTGCTCCTCAGAAATGGCGTGGGTGGTTTAATTTTGGTTCTTGGTATCCTGTTTATTTTTTTGAATTCACGGGTTGCCTTCTGGATAGCTGTCGGTATTCCTATAGCTGTTTTAGGTTCACTAGCCGTCATGCTGCTCACAGGTCAAACTATAAACATGGTCAGCTTGTTTGCGATGATTATGATGATTGGGATAGTCGTCGACGACGCTATCGTTGTTGGAGAGCACGCATTAGTGAAATATTCTTCTGGCCTTCAGCCTACGGATGCGGCGGTGGCTGGTGCACGGTATATGATGGTGCCTGTAGTCTGCGCCAGCTTAACCACCATAGCTGCTTTTCTGCCGGTGATGATGATTTCAGGGATTATAGGTGAGATAATAGTGGCCATCCCGCTGGTTGTTGTAGCAGTTCTCCTTGCTAGTTTAGTGGAATGTTTTTTAATATTGCCTGGTCATATGCGCATTGCTTTTAGTATGGGCCGCCAACAGGTATCCGGTTTTAGACGACGTTTGGACCAATTATTCGTGCAGTTCCGAGACACACATTTCCGACGGATGGTAGATACAGCCATCAAATGGAGATACACCACTCTGAGTTGTGTCTTCGGCTCCCTCATAGTAGTTATTGGTCTAATGCTAGGAGGGAGGGTTCAGTTCGTTTTCTTCCCGTCGCCGGAAAGCGATATCATATATTGTAATTTTTCCTTTGCACCCGGGACACCTCGCGAGAAATCAGAAGAGATGGTTTTTGAACTCTCACGAGCGCTTTCGGAAGTTGAAGAAGGTTTTGCCGAGGAAGAGAGTTTGGTTCGGGTGGCCTTGGGTACCATAGGAGCTCCTGTGGGCAGTTTTGCCCAGTGGAATAAGGCGTGGGGAGACCATATGGGAGGTATGATGGTCGAATTAGCCCCATCTGAACATAGAAATACCCGGACAGGAGCGGTTATAGAGGCGTGGAGATCCAGCATCCAAGAGGTTCAGGGTGTCGATGGTCTAACCATGCAGGCCCGTCAGGGAGGGCCGCCCGGGAGAGATTTAGACATTCGATTGTTTGGAGGTGAAGCACGTGCCCTAAAACAAGCAGCCCTTGAAACAAGAGAATTGATCAAGAGGTTTGGGGGCGTACGCGATATTGCTGATGACTTGCCGTGGGGCAAGCAGGAATTAGTTTTTTCGGTAAACGACTACGGGAGATTTTTAGGTTTTACTACACAAGTGGTAGCGACACAGGTTCGGGATGCCTTTGATGGGCGCGTTGCCCATAGATTTGTTAAAGACGGTGAGGAAATAAAAGTTCGAGTGCAATTTCCACGCACGGTTATATCTTCTGCAAGGTTACGTGAGCTTTATATACGTACTAAAGAGGGCTTACAGGTCCCTCTTTCGGAAGTTGTCGATATACGAAACAGTCAAGGGTTTGCCATGATAAGGCGCGAAAACTTGGTGCGGGAAGTCGCCGTTACAGCTGAGGTGGACGAAGGTATCATTAACCCCACGGAGTTAGTCGCAAGATTAAGTGGAGGAGGTCTGACAGATATAGCGAAGCGCCATGATGTGGGCTATAGGTTCGCTGGCAAGGCAGAAGAGCAGGGAGACACTTTGTCCGATATGGGGGTTGGAGCCCTTGTGGGATTGATCTCGATTTATATTATTTTGGCTTGGGTTTTTACGAGTTATTTTCGGCCACTTGTAGTGATGTCGATAATTCCCTTTGCGGTTGTTGGGGCAGTCTTTGGTCATTGGTTGCTCGATTATGATTTAACAATTCTTAGCTTAGTTGGGCTTCTTGGGCTTTCTGGAATTGTAGTTAATGGTTCGATAATTTTGGTGGCGTCGATCAATGATAGGCTAAAGCGGGGAGAAGCTTTTGACGACGCTATAGTGGGCGGGGCGTGTGATCGACTTAGAGCTGTGGTTTTGACATCGTTAACTACTATAGGAGGCCTGTTGCCACTTTTATCGGAAACCAGCCTTCAGGCACAATTCCTGAAGCCTATGGCTTTGACCATTGTTTCTGGCCTGGTTGTAACAACAATGCTTGTCTTGTTTGTTGTTCCAGCATTAATTGCTGTCCAGGCAGACTTTGCAAGAATTTCTGGCTTAGCTTCTCCAAAACCGCGGTAGGAATAATAGCAGTACGGTAAAGAGTTCCAGTCGGCCAAGAAGCATAGCTGCAGATAGGATCCATTTAGCTGAATCCTCCATCTCCGCGTAATTGCTTGCTGGGCCAACTATTGGTCCGAGGCCCGGTCCAACATTGGAAATGGCAGTGGCGGCGGCGCTTGCACTAGTTAAAAAATCGTAACCGTGAAGACTAAGTAGGAGGGTCGTGCAAATAAAGCTAAGAACAAATACGAAGAAAAAAGCTTTGACCGCGTTAATAACAGACTCTGGGACAGGTTTGCCATTGAACCGAGGCGAAGTTATCATGTGTGGTCGAACAAAATGAGAGAGCTCTGAGATGATATTTCCAAACAACACTTGAAACCTAAATACTTTGATGCCCCCAGTAGTGCTCCCCGTGCAACCTCCAACAAACATAAGGAAAAATAATATGGTTACGGGGAAGCTTCCCCAGCTGTCAAATGGTGTTGTGGTAAAACCCGTCCCCGTAATTATGGATGTGGTTGAGAATGTTGCGTAGCGAATAGCCACTGAGAATGGTGCATCCAGTTGGTAGACGATCCAGGCCGTTACCAGGGCGGCCGCCACTAGACTAATCCCAATAAAACACTGAACTTGGCTATCGCGCAGCAGTGCAAGCGGTTGGCCGCGTACGGCTTGGAGATACAGCATGAAGGGTAAGCCCCCCACCAACATTCCAGCTATAATGATCCAATCTATGGCAGAACTATTGAATGATCCGATAGATCCATCCGATGTCGAGAACCCACCTGTCGCAATTGTGGTCATCGCATGGCAGATAGCTTCAAAGGGGTTCATGCCGGCTAACCAGAGGGCTATTGCCCAGGTGAGCGTCAAAGTAGCATAAGTAATAGCGATCCATGCCGCTGTGGGTGCTGCCCTCGGTAAGAGTTTCTTTGAGTGATTAGACAGCTCTGTGCGAAAGAGCTGCATCCCGCC
>CACETT010000076.1 GCA_902562525.1 uncultured Alphaproteobacteria bacterium | reverse complement strand
GCAGGCATTATCCCCACCTACGCAGTCCCACTGTTTATTTGGTAAAAACCGGAAAGCTCTTGATTGCCACCAAACCTCAGTAGGTTAAACACGTCTTAGGCAAAGATAGAGATCCCTCTATCACCTGCTTACAAAAGAGCATGGCTTGGCTGACTAATCTGAACCAAATCCTTACTGATGAATCAATTAAATGCCTTTCGTAGATGAAAGCCTGCCTCATTAGATGCCACCCGCGCATCGTCCAGCAATCCCGGGGCTTGAAAGAAAGCATGAGTCATCCGAGGGAAAACCTTATAATTGACCTCGACACCCGCTTTCGAGAGTTTTTCTGCATACTCTTTACCCTCATCCACCAGTGGATCGAGGCCTGCCGCTATTATCAGGGCCGGCGGCAATCCTGAGTGATCATTGGCCCGAAGTGGGGAGCAGCGCCAGTTACTTCTTTCCCCTACATTAGGAACGTACTGATCCCAGAAATATTTCATTCTGTGACCAGGCAACATAGGAGCATTAGCAAATTTTTGATAGGACCCCCTAGTCAAATCAGAGTCAACCACTGGATAAATTAGCAACTGAAACAACAATTCCGGGCCGGCTTCACGAGCCTCTATCGCCACGGCTGCGGCCAAGTTTCCTCCTGCGCTGTCACCTCCTACAGCAACCCGACTTGGATCCCCATCAAAATCAGCCGCATTTCTAACAATCCAGTTCAAAGCAAACCCACAGTCATTAGCTGCAGCAGGAAATGGGTTCTCAGGAGCAAGCCTATAGTCTACAGAAACAGTTATGCAATCTCCGGAACAAGTGACACCTCGGGCGCCCCTATCGGCACTATCTAGGCTCCCTAAAACCCACCCACCACCATGGAAATATACCAGAATGGGGAACGGTCCCTTGCCGCTAGGAGTGTATACCCGTGCCGACAAAGGCTGCGGAGACGAGGGTATCATTATATCCACCGTCGAACCTACGTCGTCAGCAGGACCATAAAACCGCCTAGCCCTATCGTCGGTTATTTTCCTTGCTTCAGCTGGACTTATTTGCGTTTGATCGGGATAGCCTGCCGATCCTAATTGCTCTAATAGGGACTGTAATTGGGGATGTATATCCAATACTTCTTCTCCTGGACTATGTTTTTCCCATGCTATGCTGCTTTACTCAAAAGAGCTACACTGCACAACCACCATTCTAAATATCACGATGAACCTTTGAGAATGCAACGCCAGAATGACCGATAACTATAAATCCGACCTGGAAAGCTGGAAGGCCCAGGTGACAAAAGATCTGAAAGGTGGCTCTCACGAGCACCTGATCCGCCATACACCAGAGGGAATTCCGCTTAAGCCGCTATACACGGCACAGGATTTAGAAAACATTCAGCACCTAAACACGCTACCTGGTCTGCCACCGTTCGTTAGAGGCCCCCGCGCTACCATGTATGCTGGGCGACCTTGGACCGTACGTCAATACGCTGGCTTCTCTACCGCTGAAGAATCAAATCAGTTTTATCGTGAAAATCTAAAAGCTGGGCAAAGAGCTCTCTCTGTTGCGTTTGATCTGGCAACACACAGAGGCTACGACTCCGACCACCCCCGGGTCGTTGGTGACGTCGGAAAAGCAGGGGTGGCTATCGATACAGTGGAAGACATGAAGATATTGTTTGCCGATATCCCTTTATCTCAGATGAGCGTCTCGATGACCATGAACGGCGCTGTTCTGCCGGTCCTCGCAGCTTATATAGTAGCGGCCGAGGAACAAGGGGTTGAGGAAGCGGCGCTCACAGGAACCATACAAAATGATATTCTCAAAGAATTTATGGTTCGAAATACCTATATCTACCCGCCTGACCCGAGCATGAGAATTGTAGCAGATATAATTCAATACGCTTCCCGAAACATGCCCCGTTTTAACTCTATCTCCATTTCGGGCTATCACATGCAGGAGGCTGGGGCTACTGTAGTTCAAGAACTTGCCTTCACTCTAGCAGATGGCCTCGAATACGTGCGCGCAGCTCTAGGCCGAGGCCTTGAAATAGATGATTTCGCCCCGCGGTTATCTTTCTTCTTTTGTCTGGGCATGAATTTTTTTATGGAAATCGCGAAACTACGCTCTGCGCGGTTCCTTTGGGCAGAATTAATGAAAGAGTTCTCGCCCAAGAATCCACTTAGCTATGCTTTAAGAACACATTGTCAGACGTCTGGCGTTAGCCTGACCGAGCAGGATGCGTACAATAATATCGTCCGGACTACTGTGGAAGCAATGGCCGGAGCTCTAGGGGGCACCCAATCGCTCCACACAAACTCATTTGATGAGGCTGTGGCCTTACCAACACCATTCTCTGCCCGAGTTGCCAGGAATACCCAACTAATCTTGCAAGAAGAAGCAGGACTAACTGATGTAATCGATCCACTAGGGGGAAGCTATTTTATAGAATCTCTAACAGCTAGTATGATCAAACATGCGAGACAGCTTATTGAAGAAATCGAGGAGGCTGGGGGAATGACGGCAGCAGTGGCAGCTGGTATTCCCAAGAGAAGAATCGAAGAAGCAGCGGCATTACGGCAAGCACGCATCGAACGTGGCGAGCAAGTTGTGGTTGGTGTAAACAAATATCAACCTGATTCACCTACCCCCTTAGATATTCTGAAGATCGACAACGCGGAGGTTCTAGCCGCGCAGTTGGAGCGCCTGAGAAGGGTTAAATCCGAGAGAAACTCAGCTAAATGCCAGGAAGCACTCAATCGCTTAACCCATGCGGCAAACGACGGCGATGAGAACCTTCTAGAGCTGGCTATCACTGCCATGAGAGAAAGGGCAACAGTTGGCGAGGTTTCGTCAGCATTAGAAAGGAGTTTTACACGGCATGAAGCAAGGATTGAGACTGTGACGGGGGTATACAAGGCTGCCTATGAAGAAGATGCCGAGTTCCAAATCATCCAAAAGAAGGTGGTCGAGTTTGCCGATAGAGAAGGACGAAGGCCTCGGATGCTTGTTGTGAAGCTGGGCCAGGACGGACATGACCGGGGTGCAAGAGTAATTGCAACGGCTTTTGCAGATATCGGTTTCGATGTGGACATAGCTCCTTTGTTTCAAACTCCTGAAGAAGCCGCCGCACAGGCAATTGAGGCAGATGTTCACATCGTGGGTATTTCAAGCCAGGCAGGCGGGCACAATACCCTAGTGCCAGCCCTCACCTCCGCCCTTTGCAAATTAGATGCCAAAAACATACTGGTAA
>CACETT010000075.1 GCA_902562525.1 uncultured Alphaproteobacteria bacterium | reverse complement strand
TTTTTCTGACTGATTTAAAAATGGAGTTAAAAATGGCGAGTTCGGGGGGTGGAGCGAAAAAGAGTGAAGTTGCACTAATAGTGGGGGGTGGTCCCGGTATTAGTGCGAGCTGTGCACGATTATTTCGTCGTGAGGGAATGACTGTGGCCGTAGCAGCCCGAACGCCAGACAAAACCGTGTTAAAAGAGCTGGAAAATGAAATTGGAATTAGTCGATATCAGTGTGATGCTTCGCAGCCTGATTCTGTAGCTAATTTATTTGAATCTGTTGGAAAGGATCACGGCCATCCTCGTCTTGTGGTGCATAACATTGATGGGCGTGTTCCAGAGATTTTTGGCAAAGGAGTGACCGAAGCGGACCCCAATATAGTTGTGCAAACCGTGGCCAATGGTGCACTTAGCGCCTTTCTGGTAGCTCAAAAAGCTGCCATGGGTATGTTGAAAAGCGAGCCCAATGAGGAGGGGGCTCTTGGAACCATTATTTTTACAAACGCGAGTGCAGGGATGAAAGGGTATCCCCGGAGTGGTGCTTTCGCCATGACGTGCCACGCCAAAACAGGTCTTGCCCAAAGCTTGGCTCGTGAACTAATGCCGCAGGGAATTCATATAGCCCAAGTCCCAATCGATGCGGCCATTGGTTGGCGTCAGAAAGATGGTAGTCGAGCTCATCGTAGGGTCGGTGCGGATGTAGATGATAGTCTGGCTGATCCAGATCAAATTGCGGAGACATATCTCCACTTACATAGACAGCATAGATCAACCTGGGCTTTTGAAATTGCACTCCGTCCCTGGAAAGAGAAGTGGTAGACCATGCCATTAAAGTGAGTATACAGTTCTGGGCACACCCGAAGCCCACTGGAAGTTATGAACAGCATGGGTTCTAACGTGCAAAACGTCGCAGTTATATTCTATTTTTCATGTATCCTTGCTCTTATTATGCCAGCGAATGCAGCAGGTCTTTCCGAATGCCCAGGGATTTTTGATCCTAATAGTTGGCACAACTGTATAGGCGTGTATGAGCATGAAGACGCTTTTCATTATTACGGGGAATTTCAGTATGGAAGATACCACGGGCATGGCACGAGCTCTAACATCGCTGGGGATAAGTACATAGGGCAATGGAAAAAGGGCCAAATGGATGGTGATGGAACGATGTGGTTTTGGCATGGCGAGGTTTGGGAAGGCTCTTGGAGAAATGGCTCTTGGGTGGACGGTACAAAGTACAATAAAGACGAGATTCCGGCTGACATTCGTTTGCTTTTCGAAAAAAGATAACCAAGATCTGCTCTCCATATGAAAGCGGAATTTTAACTATTGTAGCGTTAGGGGGATAAAAAATGTCAGTATCACGCTTTTTGATTCAGACTGACGAGTTGGAGCCATTTCTGGGTGATCAAAATCTCCGGTTATACGATTGCACGACGTGGCTAAAGCCAGATCCTCCTCGTATATACCGGGCGGAAAGTGGCCGTGCCTCTTTTGAAGAAAGTCATATTCCAGGTGCAAATTTTCTCGATTTAGTGGAAAATTTATCGGGTTCTGGGGCGTCATTCAATTTTATGATGCCGTCACCGCCAACGCTATCCGCTGCTCTTGAGGCCGCGGGGGTTGGGGATAGCAGCAATGTCGTTCTCTATAGCCGAGACAACATCCAATGGGCTACCCGGGTGTGGTGGATGATGCGGGCAATTGGTTTCGACCGAGCGTCGGTGCTGGATGGTGGTATCGATAAATGGGAGGCCGAGGGTCGACCGACAACGAGTGAGATTACTCCCTATCCGGCTGCAACTCTCTCTTCTCCGCAAGCGCGGATGGGCTTGTTCTGTGGGAAAGAGGAGGTGTTATCTGATTTAGAAAACAATAAAGTATGCATTATAAACGCCTTACGAGAGACTCTCCATAAGGGTTCTGAGACTCTACATCATGGTCGCCCAGGTCGGATCCCGGGCAGCTGCAACGTGCCGGCAGTATCTCTGCTCGATCCAAAAACCAAGGCCTATCGGCCCCTTGCCGAGCTTAAAAGTCTTTTTCAAGAGGCGGGTGCTTTAGATGCCGATAAAGTGGTGATTTATTGTGGTGGGGGCATCGCCGCGTCCAGTGATGCTTTTATTTTGACCCTTTTGGGAAAAAGTAATGTGACGGTGTATGATGCATCTTTGTCGGAGTGGGCCAACGACCTCAGCCTCCCGATGGAAACAGGATGAAAAAGATTAGATCCATTAGAAATAAACTGTCGTTTATTACAAATGATTTCTTAAGACCGATAGCCTGGCGCTGGGTTGGTTAGGGCTGGGATGGGAAGGACCACCATTAGTAACATGAAGACTAGAAAACTAGGAAATACAGACTTGGACCTGACAGTTCTTGGCTTGGGAACCGGGCAGTTGGGTGGCTTCCAACCGCGCGGCGAGAGCGATCCGTGGTTAGAGTCGAGTCCGGAAGATGAGGCACTTGCCACTATCCACTCTGCGGTCAGTTCAGGTATTACCTACTTCGACACTGCACCGTATTATGGGTATGGGCGTGCTGAACATCGCTTAGGTCAGGTGATGCGCCAAGTTGACCGGGAAAAATTCCTTGTGTCCACTAAAATTGGGCGTGTGCTTAGCCCGTTACGAAGCGAAACAGCTAAACCGAGTGATTATAGGTATGGGGGTCTGCCGTTTGTGCCAACCTTTGATTATAGTTATGAAGGTACGATGCGATCTATTGAAGATTCGTATCAGCGCTTAGGCTTGGCGAGTATCGACATTGCGTTTATCCACGATGTTGACCTCTTTACCCATAAAGAACCTGAGTTAGTAGATCGTTATTTTCGTGAAGCTATGGAGGGGGCTTATGTCGCTCTCGATGAACTCCGCAGTGCAGGTATCATTAGGGCAATTGGCTGCGGTCTGAACGACGCCGTTTCATCTTCCCGTTTTCTGCGGGCCGGCAATTTTGATTGCATGATGTTAGCTGGTCGCTATACCTTGCTCGACCAAAGTGCACTTTATGATATGTTGCCTCTTTGTATAACGGAAGGCGCCAGTGTCATCATCGCGGCTCCATTCAATTCTGGTATATCGGCTACGGGTCCTATAAAGGGAGCCAGATATGATTATAGCGAGGCTTCTTCGGAGCTTCTTGAGAAAGCCCGTGCTATTGAGTCTATTGGTCAGCGTTATGATATTTCGCTGGCCGCGGCTGCTCTACAATTTCCCTTTGGCCACGAATGTGTAGTTTCCTCGGTACCAGGTTCTAAAA
>CACETT010000074.1 GCA_902562525.1 uncultured Alphaproteobacteria bacterium | reverse complement strand
TCCTAAAAACACTCCAGGGATCACGTAGAATACAAATTATTTCGCTAATCTAGGACACTAAGGAAAGCTACATGCAGCAAGTAACTAATGAACGGACCGGCGGCCAAATACTAATTGATCAACTTTTAATAAACGAAGTGGATTCTATATTTGCCGTGCCAGGCGAAAGCTACCTTGCAGCGCTCGACGCACTATATGGCGCTCGAAACCAGATCAAACTTATTACTTGCAGACAAGAAGGTGGCGCGACCTTTATGGCCGAAGCATTCGGTAAGGTTACCGGAAAACCGGGGGTCTGTTTTGTCACCAGAGGACCCGGGGCATGCAATGCTTCCATCGCCGTCCATACGGCTATGCAGGACTCCACCCCATTGGTCCTCTTCGTAGGACAGGTTGCTCGCAATATGTCTGGAAGAGAGGCCTTCCAAGAGATAGACTTCTCAAAAATGTTTGCACCACCAGTGACAAAGCTAGCTGTGCAGATAGAAGATCCGTGTCGAATTCCCGAAATTGTACACCATGCTTTCAGAACCGCTCTCTCTGGACGGCCAGGACCAGTTGTCGTCGCCCTTCCAGAAGACATGCTAACAGAAAAGTGCACTGCAAATGATGGGCTAAAGGCCAGCGCAGTGAGGCCACAAACCAGCCCGGCGCAGGTAGCACAGGTTCGCAAAGCACTCGAGAAAGCATCTCGGCCAATTATGATTCTGGGTGGCGGTGGATGGTCACCAGAGGCTTGCAAAAATATTGAAAAATTTTCTGTTAAAAACAAACTCCCTACTGCTGTTTCCTTTCGGAGACAGGATTTGTTCGACAATCATAATGAGTTTTATATTGGTGACCTTAGCACGGGGGTTGACCCTGCCCTATCTCAGAGAATTAAGGGTGCAGATTTGCTCTTAGTTGTGGGAGCACGGATGGGAGAAATTACCACCCAGGGCTATTCAGTGATTAATACTCCGGTTCCAGATACCACTATGATCCATGTGTACGCTGAGGCACTTGAGTTTGGCAAAGTATTTCAGCCAGAGATAGCCGTCCTGTCGGGGATGGATTCCTTTTCCTTGGAGGCAAGCGCGATGCCAGGGCTAGAAAGGGTCCCATGGGAAGACTGGGCCAACGATGCCCGAAGCGACTACTTAAAAACATTGGAACCAGACGAAGTAGAGGGACCACTGGACCCAGCTTTTATAGTAAATCTTCTCCAACAAAAGTTGCCTAGCAATACCATTGTAACGGTGGATGCCGGTAACTTCAGTGGGTGGGCACACCGCTTTTGGCGGTTTAAACACCCCCAAACGGAGTTAGGGCCAACTGCCGGTGCCATGGGATACAGCGTTCCAGCAGGTGTGGCAGCACAAATTGCACGGCCCAGTCAGCAAGTCGTGAGCTTCGTAGGTGATGGTGGTTTCATGATGACCGGGCAAGAACTTGCTACTGCTTTGCAACATGACTCCAAACCTCTGATTATACTTTTCAATAACAATATGTATGGCACCATAAGAATGCATCAAGAGAAGTATTATCCGGGACGAGTTATTGGTACTGGACTCTCAAACCCTGACTTTAAAAGTGTAGCATTAGCCTATGGCGCTCATGGCGAACGGGTTACTAGAAATGAGGAATTTGAGCCAGCTCTAACTCGGGCGTTAGGTTCAAACAAAGCCTCCCTGATAGAACTAATTACGGATCCAGAGCAGATAACTACAAAAACAACCATCACTAAACTCCGCACGGCAGCACAATCTCAGGCTTCAAGCTAGCCATAGGTTATATCGACATGACACATCCGAGCAGCAGCTAAGAAGGAACCATTCAATGCCTCTAAGCGACTTTAAGAGTGCTTTAGTAACTGGTGCATCTAGTGGCATAGGCCGCGCCGTAGTTAAGGAACTTACCAATGCTAATATTACGACTTACGCCCTGGCACGACGCCATGACTTGCTGCAAACTCTCCAAGACGAGACTGGATGCATCCCTATTGCACTAGATCTTCGAGATAGATCCGAAATTGATGCCAAGCTTACCGGATTGGAAGTAGATATCTTAATTAATAATGCTGGCCACGGTCGCAGCGAAGGCCCGCTCCATTCAGCTGACACGGAAGCAATATATGACATGGTCCAAACCAATGTTTCTGCATCGCTCCACCTTGTGCGCACCATAGCTCCAAACATGGTGTCACAAAAATGGGGGCACATTGTTATGATTGGTTCGGTTTCAGGACTACATCCAATAAAACAATCTGTCTACGGCGCAACCAAAGGTGCAATTCATATGCTTTGCCAAAACCTACGTATCGAGCTACTCGGAACCGGCATACGAGTCACTGAAATTTGTCCAGGCCGAGTCAACACGGATTTCTTTAAAACTGCGTTTGGAGATAAAAAAAGCAAGGAGTTACTTGATCGTTTCGAGACACTTGAGCCTAACGACATTAGCAATACAATTATGCATGCCTTAGATGCGCCCAAGCGAGTCAACATTACTACCGTAGAACTAACAGGCACAGCGCAAGCTGTGGGTGGTCTGCAAACTGGCGATGCAGAGAATGCATATATTTAGCTACGGCCTGAAAAAAAGAAACTAGGGAATACGTCCATGAAAATTACTAATATTGAAGCTATACCCATTCCTATTCCTTTTACACAGGGTGGAAATTCAACCAATTTCATAGCTGGAGATGGACACGAACTTGGACACCTCCTCATTAAAGTGGAGACAGACGAAGGCATTACTGGATATGGGGAGGCCTTCGGCTTCAACGCTATTCATACCACAAAAACTGCTATAGACACCTTGATCGCACCGCTAGCTATTGGACGTGATCCACTACAAATTGAGATACTTATGAAGGAACTAGCCGTTAAAAATCATATCTTGGGCCGGTATGGAGTAACTATGTTTGCTCTCAGCGGAGTGGATATCGCGCTCTGGGACATTGCTGGAAAAACGGCAGGAGTCCCCCTATATCAATTACTTGGAGGACTTAAACGCCACAAAGTTCCTGCATATGCAAGTCTACTAAAGTACGATGATCCAGATGTGTGTGCCCGGCTCACCGCGGAAGCATTAAATCATGGCTATGGATTGATTAAATTGCACGAAAATACTGTACCGCCCGTTGTCGCTGCCCGCGCTGCAGCAGGAAAAGACGTTCCGATCACACTTGACGTTAACTGCAGTTGGTCGCCACACGAAGCGAATGAAATGGCCAAAAAACTCGCCCCCTGCAACTTGCACTGGCTGGAGGAACCGATTTGGCCACCAGAAAATTTTGAGGCGCTGTGTGAGCTCCGTGACCTCCATAATATACCCATCGCAGCCGGTGAAAATGCCTGTACAGCGTGGCAATTTGCCCAGAT
>CACETT010000073.1 GCA_902562525.1 uncultured Alphaproteobacteria bacterium | reverse complement strand
GCGATATTCACATAGGAAATGCTAGGCCTATCATTGTTTTCGACGTTTTGTATCGTTTACTTAAGTTTTGTTACCCGCGGGTCACTTATGTTCGAAATATCACAGATGTAGATGATAAAATCTTGGCTCGAGCCAACGAATTAGGGGAGTCAATAAACACTCTTACGGCCAGGACCGTTAAACAATTCCATCAAGATATTGCGCAACTCGGCACTATCAAGCCTGATCATGAGCCTCGTGCTACTGATCACATCAGTCAGATGGTCGGGATGATACAAAGGCTCATTGATGGTGGATCCGGCTACGTAGCTGAAAAGCACGTACTGTTCCACGTTCCTTCGGTTCCTAGTTATGGAATCCTCTCAGGTAGGTCAAGGGATGAGATGCTGGCGGGTGCACGAGTAGAGCCAGCACCGTACAAAAAATATCCAGGTGATTTTGTTCTTTGGAAGCCTTCAGAAGAAGGTGAAATAGGTTGGGAATCTCCATGGGGCCGAGGCCGCCCAGGATGGCATATAGAGTGTTCGGCAATGAGCATAGAATATTTGGGCACGGACTTTGATATTCACGGAGGTGGGGAAGATTTAATATTCCCACACCACGAAAATGAAATAGTACAGAGTTGTTGTGCATATCCTGATACAAGTTTTGCCCGTGTATGGTTGCACAATGGCTACCTTCAATCCGAAGGAACTAAAATGTCAAAGTCGCTTAACAATTTTTATACAGTGAAGGAATTATTGGGGGATGGAGAACGACAGAGAATGTGGAGAGGTGAATCTATTCGACTAATGATGCTAAGCACGCAGTACAGGCAATCACTAGATTTTAGAGTTGAGGGAATAGAGAATTCGAAGAATAAACTAGATCGTTGGTATAGAGCCTCTGGACTTGGTAGTCCATCTGACGTTGGCCCGTCCCATGAGTTTTTGGAGGCCCTGAGCGATGATTTAAATACACCCTTGGCTATATCTGTCTTGGACTCTATGTGCGGGAAAATTCTTGCAGGCGAGAAAGAAGAAGACAGGTATGTCGAGGAATTTATTGCGGGTGCGCGAATGCTGGGATTACTCAGATACGAACCCAAGGTATGGTTTCAAGGTAGTTCTGTCGAGAATGAAACACAGGAGAAGGCAGAAATTGAGACCTTGATTGAGCTGCGAGCATTGGCAAAAAAAGAAAAAGATTTTGAGAAGGCTGATAATATTAGGAAAATATTGACAGAGCAGGGCGTGATTCTTGAAGACAAGCCTGATGGTCAGACCATATGGCGGTGGTCGACATAGTTATAGCAAAGTATAATTTCACGATGTCAACTTTGTGTCCAATTGGTAGATAAATAAGTTGGTGCAGGAACTGTGGATAGAACGTTAGCATCAAATGCAGGCCCGGCAGTTATTTTGGTAGAGCCACAACTCTCGGAAAATGTTGGAACTGTGGCACGGGCGATGCTGAACTTTGGCCTAACTGACCTACGTTTAGTGGCCCCTCGGGCTGATTGGCTTAATAAAAAAGCAATGGCCACCGCGTCTGGAGCAAATATAGTATTAAGCGGTGCTAAAACTTTTCGAAACACTGAGGCCGCTATTAACGACTTGCATGCTGTATATGCTATGACAGGGCGGCGGCGTGATCTGACAAAAGTAGTGATGGTGCCAAATAAGGCAGCAGCTTGCATGTTTGCCGATGTTAAAGCCGGAAAATGCCCGGGTATGCTCTTTGGTCCTGAGGCCAACGGGCTAAATAACGATGATATCGCATTGTCAGATGTTGTTGTATCAGTGCCTGCGAACAACGATTTTAAATCACTTAATTTGGCTATGGCAGTGCTTTTACTTGGGTATGAATGGTTTTTGCAGTTGAATTCAGAACTGTCAGGTGAGATTCTTGAGTTGGGCCAGGGTAGGCCGGCGACAAAAAAGGATTTACATGGGTTGTTTGGCCACCTGGAGAGTGCGTTAGATGCATGTGGTTTTTTCAGGGTACAAGAGAAACGCCCCCATATGGTTCGAGGTATTCGGAATATTTTTCAACGCTCGCGCCTTACGGAACAGGAGGTTAAGACCCTTCGAGGGGTCATTTCCGGTCTCGTGAGCCATGGCGTGGATTGCAGGAAAATGACGGACGACGGTTGACGTTAGGATATCCGCGCTTATAGTGCCTTTTTTCACTTTTTCCCTTGAGTCCCGTAGTAGCAAGCTGGAGTATCAATGAGTAAACGTCAGAGCTCAAAATATAAGATTAATAGACGGTTGTCCGTAAACCTATGGGGGCGTCCTAAAAGCCCATTTAATATTAGGGAATACGGCCCCGGCCAGCATGGGCAGCGTAGGCGGAAAGTCTCTGATTATGGGACCCAGCTGCGGGCGAAACAGCAATTGCGGGGATATTACGGCAATATCAATGAAAAGCAGTTTCGCCGTATATATGCGGAAGCGGTGTTGGCACGCGGTGATACGAGTGAGCAACTGATCGGCCTGCTTGAGAGAAGATTAGACATCGTGATTTATCGGATGCTCTTCGTTCCCACGGTATTTGCAGCGCGGCAGTTAATCAGCCATGGGCATGTTATGGTAAATGGTCGACGTGTGAATATTCCTAGCTATCGTTTACGGGAGGGTGATGCGGTAGAAGTAAGGCAAAAATCGAAGCAACATCCAGTTGTGCTAGAAGCTATACAGACACCGGAGCGAGATGTGCCCGATTATATGGAAGTAGACTTTGAGAAACTGAAAGGCACTTTCATTAGGACACCACTTTTATCGGACGTGCCGTTCCCAGTCCAAATGGAACCGAATTTAGTAATCGAGTACTACTCTCGGTAAAGGTTTCAAGATTGCTTCTTGCCCTTTAAAGAGCGCCTTTCTTCACTATTCTGCGCCCAATTCTATGCCTTTATCGCTGAACACGGAGCTCAGTTCGCCAGCCTCGTGCATTTCCCGGATAATATCGCATCCCCCAACAAATTCTCCCTTTACGTAAAGCTGGGGAATTGTTGGCCAATTACTGTACTGCTTTATTCCTTCCCGGACTGCTGGCTCATTCAAGACGTCGACGCTTTTGAATTGTACTCCCAGGTGGGTTAAAACTTGCACTACCATGGCAGAGAACCCGCATTGTGGGAATATAGGAGTACCTTTCATAAACAACACCACAGAGTGGTCATTTATTTCTTGTTCGATTCGCTCGAATGTTGGGTTATTATGGTCGTTGGCCATGTTTATCTTCCTTTGCTATCGCCGTTACCTAAACTTCGTCTGGGATCGATGTATGGAGCGCTAGTGCATGAAGTTGGCCCCCCATAGCTCCTTGCAGTGCCTGATACACCAATTGATGTTGCTGCACGCGGCTTTTACCTCTGAACGCCTCTGATGTGACGTATGCAGCGTAGTGATC
>CACETT010000072.1 GCA_902562525.1 uncultured Alphaproteobacteria bacterium | reverse complement strand
TTTTTGTCTTTTCAGCAAAACCACCTGTTAACGCCTCAGCAACGCCTATAGTTTGGGCATATCGTCCAAGTGTATGGGAAACTTCCAATGATGCAGCACTGCTGTTGGGATCAAGTTCAACGGCTTTTTTTGCATAGGTTATAGCCCGTTTAAAATGTGCCTGTTTTTCACTATCATTTGCGATTTCGTAGCCATGGATAGCTAAAGCCCGGGCCGCCAACGTGAAACCTTCAGATCCCCCTACATCAGCGGCAATTTCAGACGCCTCGAGGAATTTTCCGTTTTGCATTAATTTAGTGGCGGTATGAATATCATCCGAATGAGCCATGGGAGTTACCAACATGGCAATCAGGAGCCAAAATGAGGTGGTTTTTAGCCGAAAACTTTTGGCCATCAATATTTCCTAATAATAAATACAAATAGTTGCGATGAGTGGAGTGGGTAGATAATGGTCGGCGCGGCGAGACTCGAACTCGCAACCGCAAAGCGGGACAGATTTTAAGTCTGTTGTGTATACCAATTCCACCACGCGCCGATTAGTCTACTTTATAGTTCCAGAATTAAATACGGGGGTATCACGTCGTAAGACCTCAAAGTGTTAGCCTATTTAATGCGTCAGCCTCTACCTAAATAGGGCATTTTCGTCGCCATAATAGTCAGGAACTGGGCATTTGCATCCGGAGGTCGGCTTGCCATGTACAGTATCGCTTGAGAAACATTATCTACGTCCATTGTAGGCTCCACCATAGTTTCTCCATTCGCCTGAGGAACTCCATTTTTCATGCGAGCTGTCATATCAGTAGCTGCGTTTCCAATATCTATTTGACCACAAGCAATATTGTATTGCCGTCCATCGAGAGATGTGGACTTGGTCAATCCGGTTATAGCATGTTTTGTTGAGGTATATGGAGAAGAGAACGGGCGAGGCGCATGTGCGGAAACAGATCCATTGTTTATGATTCGGCCACCTTGTGGATTCTGATCTTTCATTAGTTTAAATGCTTCTTGGGTGCACAAAAAAGAGCCCGTTAGATTTACTGCCACAACATTAGACCATTGCTCAAAGGTCAGATCTTCAAGTGGCACAGGTGGGGCGCCCATGCCGGCATTGTTAAACAAGAGGTCAAGGCGTCCAAATTCCGTTTTGGTTTTTGAAAATAGGGCTACTACCTCGTCAGGCTTGGTTACATCGGTTGCTATAGGAAGAGCTGACGCAATATTTTTACCTGCCATATTTGCTGTTTCTTCAAGTTGTTCGGATCTACGTCCTGCTAAGGCTACGGAATAACCTTCTCCCAATAATGCCAATGCTGCGTATCGTCCTACACCGGACCCCGCTCCTGTTACTATTGCAACCTTGTTTGACGTAGTCATGACCTCTCCCCATCATAATAGTGCTTTTGCTTAGGCGCTAAATATCCATATGTCCACTGAATTAACATCAGGATTCTAGATAAGATATTGCAGGGTTCATGTCGAAGCAATCAGGAGTTTAAGATTAGACAAAACTTAACTCTGAGCGCTTGAGCGAGAAATGCGCGAGTATTCAACATATCCTGCCTCAAAATTTAGCAACTACCGTTGGCTGGGGTGATGGACAAGGTGCAGAGCTAATGTAATATTAGGTACAGTATAACTCTTGGCGGGTTTTCCAAGGGGAACTGGGGGAGCAAAATGAAGAGACGCGCTTTTATTAAAACTGCGGCCAGGGTTGGTACGGGTATAGCGGCCGCTGGGTTGGCAGCCCCAGCGATTTCTCAGAATCGTATTCGCTGGAAAATGGTGACGGCTTGGCCCAAAAATTTTCCTGCGCTGGGCACTGGAACACAGAGAATCGCTGATTCTATAAAACAGATGTCTGATGGCCGAATGGAAGTAAAGGTATATGGTGCAGGAGAATTGGTGCCTGCCTTTGAGGTTTTTGATGCAGTCAGGGAAGGTGTGGCCGAAGTGGGTCACGATGCGCCTTATTATTGGTTAGCAAAACATTCGGCTATGAACTTCTTTTGCTCTATCCCAGGGGGTTTAACTGCTCAGGAACATGTTGCATGGATCTACTTTGGTGGTGGTCAGGAGTTATGGGATGAGCTTTATGCGGGATTTGGACTTAAACCGCTGTTAGCGGGCAGTGGTGGGTCGAATGTAGGGGGTTGGTTTACGAAGGAAATATTGAGTCTAGCTGATTTTAAGGGTTTGCGGATTCGAATGCCTGGTTTGGGTGGCGAGGTCATGGCTCGCCTTGGTGCGGTGCCGGTAAATCTTCCCGGGGCCGAAATTTTGCCTGCTTTGCAGACTGGTGCAATTGACGCTGCTGACTGGATTGCCCCCTACAATGATCTTGCTTTTGGGTTCCACAAAGTTGCTGATTTTTATTATGCTCCTGGAGTTTTAGAACCCGGCCCGGCCCTTGCTTTGACCATTAATAAGGAGGCCTTTGAGGCTTTGCCAAATGACCTGCAGCAGATAGTAAAAAGTGCCGCGGGTGATGAGACATTCCGTTTGTGGAGTGAGATGACGGTCGGCAACGCTAAAGCACTGGGGGCGCTTGTAAATAAGCACAAGGTAAAGCTTCGAAAGTTCCCGGCAGAGGTATATGATGCAATGCTAGCAGCGGGTGCGGAAGTGGCACGTGAGACAGCTGACAAAGATCCTTTCACCTTCAAAGTTTATGAAAGTTGGTTGGAATACAAAAAGTTGTCGATGGAACTGGCTCCGATCACGGAATTAGGTTTCATGTCGCTGCGGGACTCCCAAAGATAAGCGGTTTTTCTGTAGATTGTGAAAATAAGGTCGAGTAGATGGCAAGAGATTTCAATTACGAGGGATTAACCGAGACTATTCCTGTTCGTGAGGCACATCAGATAGATGTGGGGGTTCTTTTAGATTACCTTCGGGGTAAATTGGATGGTCTTTCCGATGCTCTCAAGGTAGTGCAAATGCGTGCGGGCCAGTCAAATCCTACCTATTTATTAGCGTCGGGTAAGATGGAGTGGGTGCTACGCAAAAAACCACCGGGGGAACTCTTACCTTCTGCTCATGCGGTGGAGAGAGAGTACCGTGTGCAAGAAGCACTTTATTCCACGGATGTTCCCGTGGCGCGTATGCTTCACCTCTGTGAAAACTCAGAAATTATCGGGACCCCTTTTTATATCATGGAGCGCATGAAGGGTCGGATCTTTCACGTAAACTCAGTCCCAGATGTTAGCAGGGAAGAGCGTAGTCTCATAATAAGTGCGATGAACGATGTGCTGGCTCGTATACACAGTGTTGATTGGCAAGAGTGCGGTCTAGAAAGTTTTGGGAAACCAGGAAATTATTATACGCGGCAGGTGGGTCGCTGGGGCAAGCAATGGGAGTTGTCCAAACAGGCCGAGATACCTGAAATGGAAAAAGTAATCGATTGGTTAAAGGCCAATATTCCAGCAGATGATGAGACCACAGTGGTACATGGAGACTATCGGCTTGGAAATATGATGTTTCATTCAACAAAGCCAGAAGTAATTGCTG
>CACETT010000071.1 GCA_902562525.1 uncultured Alphaproteobacteria bacterium | reverse complement strand
AACAGATGCGTCGTAAAGACGGGCGGGGACTGAGGTTAGTAAGCATTGGAGAGTCAGGTGATTTCGGCCGAATACTACAGATGAATAAGAGGCCTCTTTTTCTCTACTAACTCTATCGTTTGATTAAAGGGAGCGATGACTAAAGTGGATTCTGTATTTGCCCAATTTCGGCTAGATAATAAAATTGCTTTTATAACAGGCGCTGGGGACGGTTTGGGGCGGGTTGCGGCGCTTGCTTTGGGTGAGGCAGGTGCCCATGTGTGTGTATCTGACATAAACCTTGAGTGGGCTGAAAAAGTAGCCGAAGAAATAATGAAAGCAGGGGGTGCTGCGGACGCCAGGAAAATGGATGTTGCTAATAATCCTGAGATTGAATCAGGAATAGCGGGCATAATTGGTCAGCATGGACGGATTGATATTCTTGTTAACAACGTGGGCCTGGCAAAGCGCGCGCCAACGGAGACGCTATCCCTCGAAGATTGGAATGAGATTGTCCAAGTAAACCAGACCCAAGTTTTTGTGTGTTCTCGTGAAGCTGGAAAACACATGCTGCGTGCAGGGGAAGGCTCTATTATCAACGTCTCTTCAATTATGGGTTTGGTTGGTGGCGGTTTTTACCCGAATCTGCCCTATCACGCGACCAAAGGGGCCGTGGTAAATATGACCAGGGCCTTGGCGGCGGAATGGGCGGGACGCGGCATTCGGGTTAACGCAATTGCCCCGACCTTTGTGAAGACAAATCTTACCATTCCGGTAAGAGCGGACCCCATAGCTACGCAGTGGATTATCGATAAGACCCCGATGGGGCGTTTTGCTGAACCAGAAGAGTTGGCAGGAGCATTCCTTTTTCTAGCAAGTCCGGCTGCCAGTATGGTGACAGGACAAACATTGGCAGTTGATGGTGGATGGACTGCCGTCTAAACCTGCTATCGGTGTATCGGATCCACTAGGTTTTGTAGTTGGAGTTATCTCTTTCGAGAAGCCTTTTTAGAGCAGCAAAATGTCGGTTGAAATTTGCTGCTGGACCGCTTTCCTCGGCCTCTATCTGCAGAGCGGTCGTTCGCACCACTTCTTCTGGCAATTTTCGCAAAGGTCTGCCGGTTGACATAGCAATAACTTGGGCTTCGCATGCGCGGTTCAGAAAATAGAGCTGATCCCAGGCCTGTGCTATGCTATTTGCCAGGACGGTAATTCCGTGGTTAGCCATAAATAAAATGTCCTTGTCTCCGAGTACCTTGGCTATGCGCTCTCCCTCAGTGGCGTCGAAAGCACCCCCGGGATAATCATCGTCGTAGGCCACTTTCCCAAAAAATCGACAGGAGTTCTGATCCGCATATTCTAGCCGCCCAGACTCAATCATACACAAGGCCAAAGGGTAAGGTGGGTGGCAATGCATGACACAGTTTGTGTCAGGTCTTGCTGTGTAGATGGAATTATGAATATGAAAGGCGGTGGGTTCCACAAAGCCCTCTCCCTCCAGTCGTTCACCTTCATTGTTGACCCTTAGCAGGTTGCTTGCGGTAACCTCCTCCCAATGTAGGCCATAAGGGATTAAAAGAAATTGGCTTGGAGCCCCGGGCACCTTCACTGTTAGGTGATTATCGATGCCCTCATTGAATGAAAATTGTGCGGCCAGTCGATAAGCGGCTGCTAGATCTTCCCGCTGATTTTGAATATCTTCCTTTGTTCCCATTGATAGTTCCCATTATCATGTACACGCGCCGTTTGGTTTGCGCTGGTAGTCTTTGTTGTCAATCGAGATGAATTAGACGTGAGGTTGTGGCCTCATTATGCTTGGTAATATTATAGATGAGGGGGGAAAATGAAAGAGTTGCTTGAAGGTAGGGTGGCGGTGGTTACTGGGTCAGGCAGCGGAATTGGTGCTGCCGTGACGCAATCATTTCTTAAGTCCGGGGCTTCAGTGGTGGCAACGGGCCGCCGTATGAAGAAGTTGGAACGATTAGGTCAGCATGAACAGTTAGAATTAGTAGCTGGAGATGTAACCGAGCCCGATTTTGCAGGACACCTCTTGGATACCGCAATATCAAGGTTTGGGAAATGCGATATAGTTGTTAATAATGCGGGCGTCATGTGGGCGGGGCCAAGTCACGAAATTGATATCGAACACGTTATTTCTATGGTACGTGTCAATATTGAGGCGGCGTTTAGGGTTGCCCATTTATTCGTGAGACATTTTTACAAACAAAATTCGGGGCACATCATAAATACTTCGAGTGTTTTGGGTACTAAAGTGCGTCCCAACGCGGGTGCCTATAGCGCAACAAAATATGCGGTTGAAGCTTTGTCTGAGACGATGCGGATGGAGCTATCCGAGACAAATGTAAAAGTTACGTGCGTGGAGCCAGGGCTAGTAATGACCGATTTACATGACCATTTTGATGTGCACCCGAAGGATGCGTCAGGGCTAGATGAACCGTTAGTGCCAGATGATATAGCTAGGATAGTCCTTGAGGTTGCAACACAGCCGGAACATGTTTTGATCCCTAAGGTTATGGTGTTGCCAAAACACGGGGCTATATAGGGATTGTTTGACTAATTGGCAGGGGGCTCACTTTCAGACGTAAGATTTACCCCCACTGTTTTAAAGTAGATTAGGCTGGAAGCGAGCACCAGGCATCCGACTATCGTGAAAAGCACTGCGTAAGCTGTGGTGGGATAAGCGCCACCCGTTGTATTATATTGGCTCATCACCCAGCCGCTTAGGACTTGCATACATCCCACCCCACCGAACCCAAATAAATTAGCTAAAGTGAGGCCGCGTCCCATCATGTGTTGTGGCATAAGCGTTCTCACGTGACTTATTATCAAGACCCCGTAGCCCCCTAAGATTCCCTGTAAGCATACGATTCCCATGAGCAAGGTGGGAGTGCTTGGAGGCAGAAAAGCTATGACTAAAAACATGAGCCCCGAACTAATCGATCCGAACAGAACCATATTTTTCAACGTCCATAGCTTAGGAGCGAGCCAGGCATAGAGGAAGCCGCCAGCAATAAGGCCGGTTGCCATGCCCATAAGCAAACGTGAGGCCTCGATAGTTGTGGTTTCATGTATGTCACGAAAGTATGGGGTGCCCCATAACCCCAACAAGACCATCGTGGCCCCGTAGGCTACCGTATTTAAGGGTAAAAGAAGGATCAGCTGAGGATTTTTTGCTATTTGCCCAATTCCACGCACTGTCTGCCCTAGTGTTTCAGATGCGGCCGGTATACACTTGGCACCCGGAGGGTAATCTCTTACCAGTAGCCAAATTAGGTAGGCAATCAGCGATGTAACGGCGGCCATAAAGAGAATAGCCCCCCGCCAACCCAGCCAGTCTTCTGCCCAAGCTAGTGGCAAGGTGGCTACTAGGGCCCCGCTTCCCCCAACGCCGCTGGCTACTGCGACCATGAAGGGGAATCGGTGGGTTGGCAACCAACGCGAAAAGATTACGAGTGTTCCCATAAGACAAGTGGCGCAGCCAAGGCCAATTACGCTTCTCCCTGCAATAAGTTGGGAGGGGGT
>CACETT010000070.1 GCA_902562525.1 uncultured Alphaproteobacteria bacterium | reverse complement strand
CCCCTAAATTGGTGCACGAATATACAGAAGCTTGGCGTGGCCAGAACATTGAAGCAAACTTCAGTCAAGTTAATGTCTCCGGTTATCCTTATCGTCTGGAAGTTAGTCTGGATGACATTGAAGCTCGTTTTGCAACTAACCTAAATCATGTGGCTCTGGCTATGCCTAATGTAAAGCTGACGGCGCACCCTTGGAATCTCAAGCACTGGGTCGGGGTTTCTCGTGCTCCGTCCCACACCATGATTGGGCTGGGTGAGAGGGCGTTGGGTGTGCAAGTAGGGAGGAGTAGAGCTAGCCTGGTCCTTGGGAAGCAAATGCGGACCGATCGGTTTTCTTTGGAGATGAATGATTTAGTGCTCCAATCCGTTTCGGGCCAAGCTTTTGGCGCATTAGATCAACTCCAAGTGCACCTCCGTAACATACCGTCAGCAGTTCTATCGCGTGACATTGGTATCTTGGCTGATAACGTGAGTTTCAGAAATATTGGTATTGCTCAGCAATCATTTGACATAGACGGCTTAGTAATGGAGGCAAAGCTTTCAGGCCCAACGCTTATCGGGTGGGATGTTGCTTCGTTGAACAGGTGGCGCGCTAGTGGCGGCATACTTGAAATCCAGAATTTGCAAGTATCGGCGGGGGGCTTAGGGGTGGTATTTTCTGGCACGATTGCCCTGGATGCCCTGTTTCGGCCTATCGGTGCAGGCACAGTTGTAATTGACGGTTATAGAGGGGTTCTGGAAACTTTTTATAGCAGTGGATTAATTAACAATGTGGCTAAGGCAGCTGCTATTCTCACTTTAGACCTGCTTTCGACTATGTCAGAAGAAACTGGTCAGAGATCTGTAGAGGCGCCCATTTCAGTACAGGATGGTGTTTTGAGTGTGGGTCCAGTGGCTTTAATGGAAGTCAGCCCGGTTATAGTTCCTTAGCTGAACTATGCCTGTTTTGCGTCTATAACCCGTCTTCGCAGGTCACGGGTTCTTGTAAATTTCGTTTCAAGACTGTTGGCATCCCCTCGCCGAATTGCGCGCTGCAGGGCCGACAGGTCTTCCGAGAACCGTCCTAGCATCTCTAATACGGCTTCTCTATTCTCCATGAAAACGTCGCGCCACATTTCTGGGTCAGATGCTGCTATCCGTGTAAAATCTCTAAATCCGCCAGCCGCATATTTCACCACCTCCATTTTGGTGTCACCTTCGAGGTCTGCCACTGTGCCAACGATATTAAATGCTATTAGATGTGGAATGTGTGAGGTTATGGCTAATACCTTGTCATGATGGGCTGGGGTCATTATATCAACCTTGCTGCCCACCCGCCTCCAGAGGTTTGTTACTTGATCTATGGCACTTTCACTCGTGTCATCGGTGGGAGTTATCACGCACCACCTGCCCTCAAATAGAGATGCAAAACCAGCTTCCGGTCCAGAGTTTTCTGTTCCTGCTATAGGATGGCCGGGCACAAAGTTAGCACTGTTTGGTATATGTGGTGTTATGGCTCTAATCACGGACTCTTTCACAGAACCAGTATCTGTAACAACAGCATCTGGTTTAATGTGTGGACCTATTCGTACAGCCACGTCTTCGGATGCACCAACGGGCACGCTGATGATGATAAGATCAGCGCCATCCACCGCTTCTTCAATGCTTTCCGCTACACTGTCTACAATTCCGAGGTGGCTAAGGCGTTTCCTTGTATCGGATCGGCGGGAATAGGCTGTGACGGACTTAGCAAGTTGTTCCTGGCGAATTGCCCGCCCTAACGAACTTCCTATCAGTCCTGCTCCAATGAGCGCCACACGATCAAAAAGTAATTTTTTGGTGCTCATGAGATCTCCAATGTATTGCCGATATCCAGCTGTTCTGGGTAACTTCCTATAGTTGCAAACCGGGTCACGATGGGCTGCAACGATGGGGGTAGGAGGGGTTTAACCTGATCGGGATGTTCAACGAACTTTTGAATCGACACTAAAAGTGCGATGGTTTTGCCCGTGCTAGGTTGCGTACTATTCAAGCTTAATTGGCCAAGTATTTGGCATGACCCTGCTGGATCCACCAAGTTTATACTAGGTTTCTCCGCAACACATTCCAGCACTACAAGAGAGGTGTCTTTTCCGCTAGATTCTGGCCTTACCTCAGCTATGGAGAAAGCTTCTAAGGAGGAAGATGCACCTGAACGCAGAAAGGGAAGAAGTCCTATAATTTTAAGGTTTTTGTGCTTCCCAAAAGCTAATTCGTGCCACCAAGCACTTTCGGTGTGACGGTTTGGCACCGGTACTACTGCAACCATAGAGTCACCGGCATAAACATTTTCTATCGTATGTTCAGGTGTGGCGAAAATATGCGTGGGAGCGTTGCTAAATTGGTCTCGTACCAGGCCCCTTGATCCTATGGGGTCATCTCCTTCACAAAGGGCCACCGAAAAAGGCGTTTGCACTCGCACTGTGCCGCAAAGTAGTTCCCTCCATATTCTGATAAGTGCGTCGGCAGGGAAAGGCCCACGATGTTGACTCACGAGCCGCCGCATCATCGAGGCTTCACGCGCTGGCCTCAGAGAGAATTGGTAATCTCCGGCCTCCGCTTTCACTTTGCCTACTTCGCCGACCAATTTTACCCGGCTCATCAATAAGTTATGAATTTTGTTATCGATGGCGTCAATTTCAAGCCGAAGCGTTTTTAGCGAGTGCTGTTTCACATTTTCATCCAGTCTGCGGGTGGGCAGCAAATATTACTAACAATGGGAAACGTTAAAATCAAAGAAAACGTTGACAAACACTGGTTCTGATCCCTACCAATTTACCGTTTCATGCCTCAATACAATACATTTGAAGGGGCCGATTAATAGCATAATGGCGAATAAAGTGGAAAATACTGCAGGATTGCTTGATCATCAGCCAAAAATTTTAGTTGAGGAGGGAAGGCCATTAGTGTTGGAATCCGGCCTATCCATTGCCCCAGTCCCGGTAGCTTACCAAACGTATGGCAGGCTCAATGATGATAAGTCAAATGCGATTCTGGTATGCCATGCATTGACCGGTGACCAGTATGTGGCTGGTAAACATCCTATTACAGGCAGATTAGGTTGGTGGAACCATCTGGTAGGGCCAGGACTAACCTTGGACACTGACACCTATTTTATAATTTGTGTCAATGTATTAGGTGGTTGTATGGGAAGCTATGGGCCGGCGACGATAGACTCCAATACGGGTGAACAATATGGATTGGGATTTCCTGTAGTAACCATCGGTGACATGGTTGAGGCGCAAGCTAGGGTGATAGATGCGCTAGGCATCGAAAAGCTTTTTTGCGTGGTGGGCGGGTCCATGGGTGGCATGCAGGTTCTTGAGTGGGCATCACGTTTTCCTGACAGGGTATTTTCTGCCATTCCTATTGCGGCGGCAGGCCGCCACACGGCCCAGAATATTGCCTTCCATGAAGTAGGTCGGCAGGCAATTATGAGCGACCCTGACTGGTGCGACGGTAGCTATGCTAAAGTGGATAAAAGACCAAGGCAGGGATTAGCTGTAGCTAGGATGACTGCTCATATAACATATTTATCGGAGGCGGCTTTTCATCGGAAGTTTGGCCGAATGCTCCAAGACTCGAGCCAAATCACATATGGATTTGATGCGGAGTTTCAGGTGGAGAGTTATCTAAGACATCAGGGAAGCACATTCGTAGATAGGTTTGATGCTAATTCTTATCTATATATAACGC
>CACETT010000069.1 GCA_902562525.1 uncultured Alphaproteobacteria bacterium | reverse complement strand
GCAGTAACCCGCAAGACGCCTGGGAGACCCTCCTCACTCACCATTAATGAATGATATCTGGTTGCGACAAAGGGTCTCTTGAGGCCAGAAAATATTTCAATTTCATCGTGAAAAATTTTGCTCAATTTGCCATGCATTAGTGTAGGAGCTCGGACAATTTTTGCGCCAAATGCTTGGCCAATAGACTGGTGACCCAAGCACACGCCAAGGATTGGGATAGTGCCTGCTGCCATCTTTATCGTTTCTAGACATATCCCTGCTTTACTTGGGTCGCAAGGCCCGGGCGAAAGAATAATTCCCGAGGGAGAGAGTCTTAAAATATTCTCAGGTGTGGTCGAATCATTTCGAAAAACAGCAACCTCGGCCCCTAATTCCCCAAGAAAGTGGACAAGGTTATAAGTAAAACTATCGTAATTGTCTATTAATACATACATATCAGTAACTTATAGATAAATAAAAAGAAGTTAAATAAACTTATAAATATACTAGCTCGCCTAGCATTATTGCACTTTCTTCGTGATTGACAGCTTTTGAATGTATATTTTCAAGTAAATTGCCCAAATATCAAAGAGGGTTCATTGTAGCACGATTAGAAATGCGGACGTCAGTCGCCCCCAAAATTATCCTGCCCCCGCCCTAAGGATACTCTCATGATAAAGCAACAAGCTACTTCTTATACATATAGATGCTCTAAACATCTTTTTTGTAAAGGAATTTCGTATTTTTCTGTTGGGATCCTCTTGCTTGTTGGGGCAGGTATTCCTCTCTCCATGGGCCTTGCTGAAGATGAAGATGGAAGTGATCGACGAACTGCAACTCAGGCAAGCCTGGAAGAAAAAAATTTAGGGAGAACTGCGTTAAGGCCGAGAATAGCAATAGTCATCGATGATCTTGGTCCGAACCGCGTTCTGACGGAACGGGCCATTTTGCTTCCAAGTTCTATAAGTCTTGCATTTCTTCCTAACTCACAAACTAGCGCTGATCTAACCACGCGAGCTATCAAGGATGGTCATGAAGTTTTAATTCATATGCCAATGGAACCACTCGACTCATCTGTTGACCCGGGACCCAGCGCACTACTTTTGACCATGACATTTCAGGAAGTTCTTCACCAATTGCGTCTGGCATTCACTCAGGTGCCAGGAGCGATAGGTTTAAATAACCATATGGGAAGCAAGTTTACACAGGACGAGAATGCTATGGCTACGTTAATGGGGGAGCTCAAAGCCCGCGATATGATCTTTTTGGATTCCCGAACAACTCCTGCGACAAAAGGGTCTATTGTCGCCAGAGAGAGAAAGGTTAAAACTATTTCGAGAAATATTTTTTTGGACAATGATCGATCAACAATTGCTATTAGAAAGCAATTTTTCTTGGCTGAGGAATTTGCGCGGAAAAATGGTGTCGCTGTGGTTATAGGCCATCCCTATCCAGAAACTTTTTTAGTTTTAGAAGAGTGGATCCCAGACGCCGTCATGCGAGGGTACACATTAGTGCAAATCAGCGCCGTCGTGGAATGAAAGGCTTGATGTATCGTAGTGGGGTATCAAGTTCGAAATATTTAGTTATCCTCCGATGAGTCATCAATGGCTTGCTCGGCGGCACGGATCAGTGCACTGGCCTTATTCCAGCATTCTTCGTCTTCAAGTTCCGGCACACTATCCGCGACTATTCCTGCTCCCGCTTGGACATGCATAATCCCATCTTTTACGATGGCTGTGCGGAGAGCAATGCAAGTGTCCATAGTTCCATTGGCCGAGAAATACCCCACACATCCCGCGTATATTCCCCGCCGTTCCTCTTCTAGTTCATCAATGATTTCCATGGCCCGGACTTTTGGAGCTCCGCTAACCGTCCCAGCTGGGAATCCTCCCACCAGTACGTCTATCGCCGACAGTCCTTCTTTGACTATGCCTTCCACGTTAGAAACTAGATGCATTACATGACTATAATACTCAACCCCCATCTGTTCGGTTACATGTACAGTCCCTGTTTTGGTGACCCGTCCGACATCATTTCGGCCAAGGTCTAGTAACATGAGATGCTCTGCACATTCTTTGGGATCGCTTTGAAGTTCGGTGGCAAGAGACTGGTCTTCGTTTACACTCTTTCCACGCTTTCGTGTTCCCGCTAGAGGCCTAATAGTTACCTGATCGCCACGGAGGCGTACCAAGATTTCTGGACTAGACCCAACTACAGAAAATTCTTCAAAGTTTAAATAAAATAGAAAAGGCGAGGGGTTTAACCTTCGCAATGCGCGGTAAAGGGTAAAGGGGTGTTGTTTAAACGGGACACTAAATCTCTGTGACAAGACCACTTGGAAAACATCTCCTGCAGCAATGTATTCTTTAGCTCGCGTAACAATTTCTTTATATGACCGTGATCCTAAATTTGACTCTGGAGTGAGGCTTTTGATTTGTCGTTTAATCGAACGCTTCTCCGGAGTTAGATTGTGGGAAAATTTATCCGTTACGTTGTTGAGCCGAGCTAGAGCTTGGTCAAAAGCCTGTTTTGCAGTTTGAGTGGAGTTATAACGTACTGGGGTGACAATAGTGAGGTTGTCTAGAACTGAGTCAAAAATTGCCATAATAGTAGGTCTAATAAATAGACCATCGGGCACAGCCAAATTGGGTGGATTATTGTCTGGAATATTTTCCATTAAGCGCACGGTATCATACCCCATGTATCCGACTAAGCCGGCTGCCATTGGAGGCAGATGTTCTGGCAACTCTACTTCCGATTCCTCTAGCAATTGCTGCAGAGAATCTAATGCTCCAGTGGGTTCCGTGATAAAAGTTTTGGTGTCCAAAAGGGCTTTTCTATTAATCTCCGGACTACTCTTGTGGCACCTCCAAATCACGTCAGGTTCAAGACCGATAATGGAATAACGACCTCGAACGGAACCACCTTCAACCGATTCAAGTAAGAAAGAATATTGGCTCTCTGCTGCAATTTTAAGCATCGCGGAGACGGGTGTTTCTAGATCCGCCACTAGGGTAGAATATACGACCTGGGAACGTTCGGAGTCATATTTCTCAGAAAATTCGGTAAAGTCCGGATGAATTGAGCTTCGGGCTGACATTAGCTTAAAACAAATTACTCAAAACTTTTTCATTTACTGTGAGCTTATATTTTTCACGTAAAGCCATTTGGAGCCCTGTTAACAAATCAGTGTGTAATGAGGCGCTTAACTCCCGAGCGGTTAGCTCAAGTTCATCCTCATCTATTGTTTCACTTTGAACAATTTGTGTAATGCTTCCTACAGCATATTCCCCTGGCCCTAATTTTAATATGTCGCTAATACCGCCAAGCGGTAAGTTAAACAAGAAACCTAATGATTGTTGATCCAGATTTAATTCAAGCCCCTCTCCGTCTCGGGTAAATTCGGTGGCAAGCAAGGGATCTAATTCCATCTGGACTGTAGCATCATTGAATCCCGATTGAGTCGCCGTATCCATGAATTCAGTCACCAACTGAAGAGCGCTCCTGGAGCGCCACGCACCTTGCCAAGAAGCAAGAACTAAATCCTCCACTGATGCAAGAGGAAGGAGGGCTCTGGGTAAAATCTCATTTACTCGAATTTTGAAAATTGAATTAGCTTCTGCTTCTATAATGGGAATATCTTCACCAATCTGGCTAGCAAAAATGGTTGAAAGCAACTCTCTAGACGGAGGCAAATTCTCAACCATATCCCCATTTTGACCAAATCCAGATTCAGTTATTGGAGGGATGAGTTTGACATTTAAACCCAGTAATCTGGCGGCGTCCTCCAAACTGTGTCCAGCGGCCAGGTGGTCCTCCAGACGATTACTTAATTCATAAACCAATTCTATGGCTTCTTCGGTTGCTAGTTCCTCGCGAATTATTTGTTTGGCATCGGAAAAACTCTCAACTCCACCGTTTTTTATTGTATTCACCTTTAGAACGTTCCAGCCAAAATCCGTCTTAATAGGGTTCGTAATATCCCCT
>CACETT010000068.1 GCA_902562525.1 uncultured Alphaproteobacteria bacterium | reverse complement strand
AACAACAGAGGTTATCTCCTCTATCAAACGGAATGGGGATCCTGTCACAAATCATTTGCAAATGGGAACCTATGTTGTTGTAGAGGCACAGTCTGAATATGTGCAAAATTGCTTCGAAGAATATCATATGCTTCCGGACTCGACGCGCCAATACGCGGCGATGTATAGGCCAATCCATATGATTGGGTTAGAACTGGGCATTTCTGTTGCTTCTGTTGCTCTTAGGGGTGAGCCTACCGGCTGTCCTGACGGTTTTAGGTCCGATGTGTTGGCTGTTGCAAAAAAGGACTTGAAGAGCGGAGAAGTTTTAGATGGTGAAGGAGGTTATACCGTATGGGGCAAGCAAATTCCTGCCTCTGACTCGGTAAAGTTCCAAGGTCTGCCTCTCGGTCTATCGGGTGACAGGGTTTTACAGCGTGACATCAAAAAAGGAGAGACACTGCGCTGGGGAGATGTAAAGGTGGAACAGGGCGATGACGCAGTCGCTTTACGACGGGAAATGGAAGCAGCCTTTGTCAGGCCAAACCAGGCAGCTTGATGGCTCCTTAACCAGGTATATCAGGCGTGTTGTCCGCCGTTAATGTGGATTTCTGCGCCATTAACATAGCTGGATTGTTCAGAACAGAGAAAATAGATCGTTTTTGCTACTTCTTCAGGAGTTCCTAATCGGCGCATCGGTATCTCTGGTATCAGCTGCTCCTCGGTGCTGGGGGAAAGGATGGACGTTTTTATTTCGCCTGGGGCTATTGCGTTAACACGAATACCGTGTGGACCAAAATCAGCTGCCATTTCACGAGTCAAACTTGCTAGGGCCGCTTTTGATGTAGCGTAGGCGGTGCCGGCAAAAGGGTGGACGCGAACTCCTGCTATCGACGTAACGTTGACAATGGCCCCATTGGAGCGTTTTAGTTCTTTGAAAAGGCCTCTGGCTAACATTATCGGAGCAAAAAAATTAACTCTGAACACATGTCTCCAGTCGTCCATTTCTGTAGAGATAGAATCAAGCCTATTTCCCGAGGGCTCCTTAGGTGAGATAGCGGCGTTGTTGACAAGGGCATTTAAGCCGCCCTGCGTTAGTTTGCTCCTTAGTATATTAATGCTATCTGGCAATGCTTGGAAGTCAGAGAGGTCAATTTGCATATGGTCTTCAGGTCCGGCTTCCCATGGGCAGTCCTCCGGGAAAGCATGTCTGGAACAGGTGATCACCCTCCATCCTGCGCTGGAAAATCGTTTTACGGTGGCGTGACCGATTCCCCTGCTGGCCCCAGTGAGGATAAGGGTTTTTTGATCTTTCTCTTCCATGCGATGGTTCCCACTTTAATCTCTATTCAACATTCGGCAGATTACAATAACTAAGAAGTCCCCTCATAAGCTGAGGCTATAAGGCGGCCTGTTAGATTTTAGTTTAACACAAGAACAAACTTCTACTTATTGATAATCTGGCACGATTTATCCTATTTTAATGTTATATTCGTGGTAATAGAAACCTTTGTGTGGGTAAATAGTAGGGAACCACTTGGTCGGAACTTAGTGGATACCGTAATCGTGGGAAATATGGAGTAGCGGAAATGGCCTTTATAGCCAGGTGCAGGATTGTCGGAGCTATATCCTTGGTTGCTTTGTTAGGTAGTTGTACGTATTTGCCCGAATATGTTGATCCGATTGAGTGGGCTGACTCGGCCAATGAATGGGTAACAGGTAGCATATTTGGCGAGGAATCTGGAGATAATATCGGTTCCTCAGAAGGCTCCAACGTTCCAGGAGAAGAGGACCCATTTCCGGAGCTGGAGAGTGTTCCAGATGAACGCCCGTCGGTCCGTACCCTTAGGCAACGCGAGAATTTAGCTAATGAACTTTTGGCGGATAGAGTTGCTGCCAGATATGAGAATGATGCTTCCATTGGATCTCCAAGCGAACTTGAGGCTGGAGACATGCGGCCTGTTGGAGGTGAGATTGAGGGAGGTGCTGTTGGCAGCTCGAGGGAATTGGATCTTCCCAGTATTGATACTTCGAGTTCGGCGAAGAGTGAACTGGCCACCCGAAATGTTGGGGCAACTGTTCAACCTTCAAACAAAACGTCGAAAGAAATCGTGGCAACAACTCCAGAATACCGGACTCAAGAAGAATTCGCTATCCCTCCTCCTGCGGTGCCGGACTTTCCCAAGTGGAGTTCGGTGGAAGAATATTTTGATCAACTGTTTAGATCATCGGGTGGCTCGGGCAGTGGTCCAGGTCCTCATGCGTCTACCGCAGTTTCAGCAGGAAATGTTGGAGAAAACTTTTCTGAAGTTGCTTTGACAAGAAGGCACGCCGCTGTAATTTACTTTGGCCACGGATCCTCCAATTTATCTAATGCTGATAAAAAGGTGCTTAGGGACGTAGCTCGAGCAGTTGATCAAAGTAGCGCCCATGTCCATGTGGTGGGCCATGCGAGTAGTAGAACTAAAACTAACGATGTTCTTAAACATAATGTTGCTAATTATGAGACCTCTTTGGCTAGGGCAGAGTCTGTTGCTGCTGAGTTGATCCTTCAAGGCGTTCCTAGTGGTAGAGTGTCTGTTCACGCAATGGCTGATGATCAACCTGATTATTCAGAAGCGACAAGGCTTGGCGAGGCTGGTAATAGGCGCGCTAATATTTACATAGAATACTAGTTAAAGCGGGGGTTTACTGCAGTTCATAGTGCAGCTTTTTCCAACCCCCGTACACCCAGGCGTTAATGGTAGTCGTATGCAGCACAAATTTGACAGGATAGACCGTCTGCCTCCGTACGTTTTTTCGGAAGTTAACGAAATGAAGGCGAGCGCGAGAGCGGCTGAAATTGACGTGATTGATTTTGGTATGGGTAATCCTGATACCCCTAGCCCCAAACATGTTGTCGAGAAACTAATAGAAACCGTTTCGGATCCTCGTACTCACCGTTATTCCACCTCCCGCGGAATAAAAGGTCTAAGAAAAGCAGTCGCCAACTATTACGGGCGTCGTTTCGGGGTAGATTTGGATGTGGAAAGGGAGGTTATCGTCACACTGGGTTCAAAAGAGGGTCTAGCAAATTTAGCCTCGGCTATTTCTGCCCCTGGGGACGTGATTTTGGTGCCGAGCCCTAGTTATCCTATCCATCCATACGGCTTTATAATAGCTGGAGCAAGGGTTTGTCCTGTTCGGGTAGGAGAAAAAGTAGATTTAATAGAAGAAATTAAACGCACTGCGTTAAGTGTATCACCCTCTCCACGGGCTTTAGTTTTAAATTTTCCTAATAATCCAACTGGCGCCGTGGTTGACATAGATTTTTACTCAGAAATTGTGGATTTTGCCAAATCGATAGGGATGTATATTTTATCGGATATAGCCTATGCAGAGATTTATTTTGAGGAATCCCCTCCACCTTCTGTTCTTCAGGTGCCTGGCGCAATGGATATTGCCGTGGAATTTAGCTCTGTAAGTAAAACTTATTCGATGCCGGGTTGGCGGGTTGGGTTTGGTGTAGGGAATCGGGAACTTATTGGCGCTTTGGCCCGTATAAAGTCCTATCTTGATTACGGTGCATTTACACCCGTGCAAGTTGCGGCTTCGGCAGCCCTAAGTGGGCCCCAAGAGTGTGTTGGGGATATTAGGCAGAGATATAGGGAGCGGCGCGATATCCTTATAGAGAGTTTCGCAGCCTCCGGGTGGGAGATACCAGCACCTCGGGCAACAATGTTTGTTTGGGCGCCCGTGCCCAAATTGTTTTCTGATATTGGATCTCTAGAGTTTTCAAAAATTTTATTGAAGGAGGCCCAGGTTGCTGTTTCTCCTGGGATAGGATTTGGGAAATTTGGAGAAGGCTACGTAAGGATCGCTTTAGTCGAGAATAGGCAACGAATTAGACAGGCTGCAAGAAATATAAAGCAATTTTTATCAAGCTACTGAAGCGATGGCAGGAGGCTAGAAGGTTCGTGTAAGGTGTTTAATAAACGAATCAGGCGGTCCAGAATGTCG
>CACETT010000067.1 GCA_902562525.1 uncultured Alphaproteobacteria bacterium | reverse complement strand
CCAGATATTCGGAGATACAGCTTTTGGTTTCCGGGCTACCTTTCTTAACAAGTGTGATGAAATGGAAAGAGCATTGATAGCTGAATATTATCAGAGGTGCATGGGTGAGGAGTTGCCGGAGTCGGCGGCTTCTGCGGCGGTAGTTTAGGTAGTTTTTGTGTCTGACAAGAGAGAAGACAGGGCGGAAAATTTTAAACGAGCGGTTGCTGGCGCTGTGCGAGCTATCGCTGGTGTTGAAGAATTAGACGTTGGGTTTAGTGCAAGTCCTGGGTCCAGTAGTCCGGAGAATGCTCAGTTGCCCATGCCGCCAAGGGAGCCAGCTGCGGAAGACTTAACCCAGGTTCGGGGGGCGGGCGATTCACTTGCTTTGCGGCTTAAGTATCATGATGAAAAGCTCCACTCAGAAAGAAGACCCCCAGGTCAAACAGCGCGTGCTTTATACGACGCTATTGAGCAAGTGCGTTGTGAATCTTTGGGCTCTCGGCGATTAAAGGGTGTCGCGAAGAATCTAGAAGCCATGATTGATGCACAATACCGTAAGAAAGGATTCGATCAGGTTAGTGAGCGGGATCAGGCTCCGGTTGTCGAGGCTGTGCGGATGTTAGTGTGGGAAAAGCTGACTGGGCAATCGCCACCTCCAGCGGCTGATAGCTTAGTGGCACTTTGGCGGCCGTGGGTGGAGTCAAAAGTGGGTTCGGATTTTGGCGATTTAGCTGATGCTGTGGAAACTCAGACGGATTTTTCTAAGCTCTCGAGGCGATTAATTTCCCATTTAGAGTTCGCCGAGGAAGATGAGAATGAGGCTGACATTGAGTCTGGTGCTGAGGATGAGTCGGACGAACAAGAGAATATGGAAAGTGAAGGAGATGATGAGGGTTCTGACACTGAGGGATTGGAGAGCATGGAGAGTGATTCTTCAGAGACTGCTGATTCTGAGGGCATTGAGAGCGATGACCTGGACACAGATATGTCGGAGGATGGGGATCTTGTGGACGGTGATGAGGCCGATACTTCTGAAGACCCTTGGTCGCCTTCCCAAGATATGGGACAGGGGGGACCTATATACCGTAACTATGCAGAGGAATATGATGAAATTGTGTCTGCCACGGAATTGTGTGCCGACGAAGAATTGTCCCGATTACGGACCCATTTAGATCAGCAGCTCACAAGCCTGCAAGGTGTCATTACTCGTCTCGCAAACCGCTTGCAGCGGCGCCTTTTGGCAAAGCAGACGCGGTCTTGGCTGTTCGACTTGGATGAGGGCTTGTTGGATACAGCGAGACTAGCGAGGGTGGTTGCTAATCCAACTTATCCCCTTTCATATAAGTTTGAGAAAGAGACGGCCTTTCGAGATACTGTTGTTACATTATTATTGGATAATTCAGGCTCAATGCGCGGCAGGCCCATAACTGTCGCCGCGATGAGCGCAGATATCCTAGCACGGACCCTGGAACGATGTGGAGTTAAAGTTGAGATATTGGGTTTTACCACTAGGGCATGGAAGGGAGGGCGTGCTAGGGAGAAGTGGTTGGCAGATGGGAAACCTTCGAGCCCGGGGCGGCTGAATGAACTTCGCCACATTATTTATAAAACAGCAGATAGCCCTTATCGCAGGGCTCGTAAGAATCTGGGCCTTATGCTCAGAGAAGGTCTGCTAAAAGAAAATATTGATGGGGAAGCGCTCCTATGGGCCCATGAGCGTCTGCTTGGACGACATGAGCAGCGTCGTATATTAATGGTGATTTCTGATGGGGCGCCTGTGGATGATTCAACATTGTCTGTGAATTCCGGTAACTATCTAGATCACCACTTGAGAAAAGTGATCGAGTGGATCGAAAGATCGTCGCCAGTTGAGCTTCTGGCCATTGGTATCGGCCATGACGTCACCCGTTATTATAAGCGCGCTGTGACCATTGTAGACGCGGAGCAGCTTGGCGGAACTATGACGGATAAATTGGCAGAGCTCTTTGATGATGAAGAGCTTCTTCCTAGACGAAAGAGGGGCGGTCGAAGAAGTGCGGCTGCATAACGCCCTCTGTGCGTTAAAACAAAAACAGATAATCACATGTATTATGGCCTGGACTTTTCCAGCTTTTTTGCGTGGGGCAATATTTCCTGTTGGGGTGAGCCATTGTCCGTGAAGACAGTGCCATTACACGTGGATGTTGGGGCCCGGGTCGTTGGACCCGTTGGGGCTTTGGTGTACCGCGGTGGTGTGGAGCTCAACTCAGAAGATTCCCGGTTTGGCGGTTGGTCTGGCCTGCTCGTGGGCCAGAAGGGGAGACGGATGTTGGCTATTTCTGACAAAGGTTGGTGGTTGCAGGGGGACTTAATCTATAACCAACGTGGTGACTTGGTGGGTGTTCAAGACACAGCCATTTTGCCAATGCGATCGTTGGAACCAAGCTCTAATTTCACATTAGATGCTGAAGCTTTAGTGGAGACTGGGGAGGGCGGTCTTATAGTCGCTTATGAGAGGCAACACCGGCTTTGGTTATATAGAGACGTGTGGAGTAGTCCAAAACCCATAAGCATGGGGAAAGCGCTTTCTGACTTGCCCCTAAATTCAGGAATTGAAGCCCTTGTTTTGATGGCTCCGGGAGAGCTATTGGCGATCACGGAGACGGGAACAGCGGAAAGTAATTTTACAGCATTCTATAAAACGCAAAGTAGTATTTCTCGGGTTCAATATCCCTACGATAGCTATTTTCGCCCAAGTGATGCCGTGCGGTTAGCGCCAAACAGTTTATTGGTATTAGAGCGCGGCTATAATAGGGAAGTAGGAGTAGGTGCGCGTCTAGTGTTAGTTCAGTTGCGGGCACCTAATGGAAACTTTGAAATAACTGGTGATGTGGTGGTTGATTTTGGCTGGCCCATACCATTGGATAATTTTGAAGGATTGGCAATCGTCTCACGCCCATCCGCGCCAACCTACATATATCTATTATCGGATGATAATTATAGCAGAGCCCAACGAACCTTGCTGATGATGTTTGAGTTAGAAATATGGCGCTGAAGCCACTATCTTAAAAAGGTTAACTTGCTGCTGTCTTCATGATCTGCCGCTTTACTCTTTGTGCTTTCAATGAAAGAAGATCATTAGAAGCTTTAGCAAGAAACGAGTCTAGACCACCCCTATGTTCCACAGACCGAATGGCATAAGCGCTCGCCCGGAACTTAAAAGTCTTTTTCAGTGCATCGCTGTAAAGCGATACGGAGTGAAGATTTGGCAGGAAGCGGCGCCTAGTCCGATTGTTGGCGTGGCTTACGTTGTTACCACTCTGTACACTTTTCCCGGTTAGTTCACAGCGCCGCGTCATTGTTGGGTTTCCAGCTGGTTAGTCTATCGAAATCTGTTTAATGTGGGCTCCGGCGCAGAGTTCTAGGTGACTACCTGCGTTAGGTCAAGCTCCAATAGAAGTTTTCTTGATGAAGGCATCTAAAATAAGCCTAGATCCCGCTCTGGCAGTCATCTTGCGCGCGGCCACACGCTCTTCTAGGTCGCGGAAGATATCGGCTAAGTCGGGGTGTGATCGGATGTTCTGGCTAACAGTAGCCATGATGTCTGACCACAGCCAGGAAACGGCTTGTTCGCTTCGACGTTGGGTAATGGTGTCATCTGCTAAAATAGTTTTGTGGTACTTTTTTATCAGCTGACAGATCTGATCTATATTAGTGTGTGACAGTGCTGAACATGTCACCACAGGCGCAACCCAATTTGGGTAAAGAGGTCTGGACAGTGCCAGGGCATTTTTATAGTCAGATTGAGCTTGGAGCGCGGCCCCTAATAGGGGGCCATCAGCCTTAGTTACTATCAAAAGATCGGCCATTTCCACCACGCCTCTCTTGATCCCCTGCAGGTCATCCCCACCAGCAGGCTGGACGAGAAGAACAAACATATCGACCATGTCCCTTACAGTGATCTCTGACTGTCCCACGCCAACGGTTTCTATTATTACCACGTCGAACCCTGAGGCTTCGCAAAGAAGGATCGCTTCTCTTGTGTTGGGTGAAACTCCGCCAAGCATCCCCCTGCTAGGCGTGGCCCTGATAAAGGATTTGGGATTTGTTGATAATTTTTGCATTCGAGTTTTGTCCCCAAGAATGGAGCCGCCACTTTTACTACTGGAAGGGTCAAT
>CACETT010000066.1 GCA_902562525.1 uncultured Alphaproteobacteria bacterium | reverse complement strand
CGTCCAAACGGCTTCACCCTTATTGGCTCCAAAGCCGATAACCCTGTTATCCTCTGGTGGAGCAAGAAAGATGCCCCACCTGTACTCTGGCATTCGAACATGATCAAAATGAGCCCATCCACCGGGTTCAATGCTAATAGCCGTACGGAGGTACACTTCATTATCATGAAAGCCCTTAGGCCCCCGATCCCTCCACCAATCCAAAAAACTTGGTTGCCAGCCTTCCAGGGCTCTTTGCAAGCGCCGATCGCTTGCCAAATCAACGTTATTCGGAATTCTCTCGTTGTAGTCTATAGTCACAGCTTTCTATACCCGCTTTCGATCAAAAATCGGCCGTTTCCCGGTTCCATATCTACGAAGTGCCCCCTCATCCCCGGCGGCATTTGGCCGCTGGAAAACCCAGTTTTGCCACGCCGAGAGTCTTCCAAATATTTTTGTCTCTATTGTTTCCGGGCCTGAAAAGCGCAAATTTGCTTCAAGGCCAGTCAAAGCATCACCAGAAAAACTGGACCGCTCCTCAATTGCTAACCTTAACTCTTCGTCCCAGTCTATTTCATCTGGACAGCTAGTAACTAAACCCAATTGGCTAGCATCACCGGCCCAGATTTTTTTGCCCAACCGTCGGCGTATCTTCCCCAAAGACTCCTGATCCTGCATAAATCGGTTCTCTAACCGGCTCAGGCCATTCGCCATCGGGAGCCCTCCAAAGTTCATTTCGGTCACCCCAATAGAACAGACATCTTTTTCATCCAACATGTATATACGGTCGCAAGCAAGTGCCAGATCAAACAGGGTGCCAGAAAAACCGGAACTATTATCAATGACGGATATTAAACTCCGAGAAGTTACATCGAGCCGTTTTAGTGTGCGAACCCAGAACAGTCTGATCTCCCTATTGAACCAATTGTCAGGCTCGGCCAATAGGAAAGAGTCGTAGCTGTTGAGTAGTTCTGCTGTTCCAGAAACCTTAAAAACCCAGCAACTAATATCGGGCCGGTTTGTTCTTAAATGAAGAATGGAATCGTCGAGCTCCCGGACCAATTGGAGAGGCCAAAATAGCGGTCCCTGCGCAAAGACCTCTTCCCACTCAACAGGACATGGATTCTCTGGACCACGAATGGTGAAGATAGCTCCAGACGCGGCAGAATTGAGTTCGATATTCAAGTGGCTATACTCTAACTTGTCCTCCCCAAATTTTCTAGATAAGGGGGTCAGCGCTACCCCTTTCAGGTTTGTTCGGTCCTCGTCCCCAGCCAACAAATGCGCCCGAGATACTGCTGCCTCCTCAAGTTTCGAGGACACCGTCAATTCATCAACAAGTCCCCAATCGACTGCCTTTTTTCCACCTATGCCCTCCGCCGTAGTGCAAAGAATGTCAGCGTAATCACGTCTTATTTTACGCTTGTCTACAAGTCGGGTTAGACCACCCGTTGCCGGAAGGACCCCAAGCAATGGAAGTTCTGGTAATGCTACTCGCGACGAACCATCATCTATCAAAATTATGTACTCACAGGCCAACGCGAGTTCATATCCGCCTCCCGATGCAACCCCATTCAGTGCCGCAATATACGACTGGCCAGAGAGCGCCGTCGCTTGTTCCATCGCGCATCGCGTCTCATTCGTAAATTTGCAGAAATTGACCTTCGCAGCATGGGTAGCAGAGGCCAGCATTTTTATATTTGCTCCCGACGAAAATACCCGTGGCTTCGCTGAAGTTATGATTACTGCGCCGACATTTGGATGTTCGAATCGCAACCTCTGTATGGCATCATGAAGTTCGATGTCCACTCCCAAATCATAAGAATTCAGTTTTAGTTCATACCCTGAACCCAGGCCGCCATCCTCCTTAACGTTCATAAATAGAGTTGCAAGGGGGGGCTCAACCAAAAGCTGCCAATGTTGATAATCCTCGGGCGCTATCTGAAAGTCGACCACGGAATCTTCCACTAGTAGGTCCTCCTTTCCCGAGGCTAAAACTTTTTGCATGTTATACCTATTCATGAAGTAAGTTGGTTGAGGAAGTACCATAACCCAGGAGCTACGATAAGCTAAAAAGAAGTGTTATGGTTGGTTTAATGACTTGCAGAACTAATGTATGGAAGGACGTAGCATGGAATATTACGATAACCTGGAAAGGCGTAACCCCCAAGAACGCGAGACAGCCCTTTTCAGCGCGCTTCCTAATCACATAAGGTTCGTTAAAAATAACGCACCCGGGTGGGCGAATCTTCTCTCTGAAATCGATCCTGTGGCAATTATTTCGAGAGAAACCTTGGCCACATTGCCTATCATCCGGAAATCTGAATTAACCGCCCGACAGACAAAAAACCCTCCTTTCGGAGGCTTATCTTCTGCAGAATATGGCGAATTGAGCTGGGTTTTTTGTTCGCCTGGCCCAATTTTTGAACCGGGTAAAAAAGGGGGGGATTTTTGGCGGATGGGCCGCGCCCTACATGCCGCCGGTTTTCGGAAGGGTGACCTAGTTCATAATACTTTCGCCTATCACCTCACACCTGCGGGACATATGATGGAGGCTGGAGCACATGCGTGTGGCTGCACAGTAATACCTGCTGGGATTGGAAATACTGAGCAACAAGTTGAGGTAATTAGCAAAGTTAGACCAACAAAATATGTTGGCACCCCTTCATTTTTGCGAATCTTGCTGGAGAAAGCTAGGTCTATGGACCTCGACGTCTCATCTATCACCCATGGCGCCGTCGGTGGCGAAGCACTCCCGCCTAGTCTCAGAAAATACTTCCAGCAAAGAGATATCCAGGTGCTGCAGTCCTATGGAACCGCAGATATAGGACTTATTGCTTACGAATCATCTGCCATTGACGGGATGATAGTCGATGAAGACATAATACTAGAAATAGTCCGGCCGGGGACTGGAACCCCAGTACCAGAAGGGGAGGTAGGCGAAATAGTAGTAACATCTTTAAACCCTGAGTATCCCCTAATCCGATTCGCAACGGGGGATCTTTCTACTCTGTTGCCCGGCCTAAGTCCATGCGGCAGAACTAATTCTCGTATTAAGGGATGGATGGGAAGGGCGGATCAAACCACGAAGGTTAAAGGGATGTTTATTCACCCTAAGCAAATCGCACAAGTTGTAGAACGACACGTGGAAATCAGTCGGGCACGGCTCGTCGTGGACAATCAAGACCACGTTGACTTAATGACCCTTCATTGTGAGGTCCCTCAGCCGAGCGAAGACCTCAAAAGCGAAATTGCCAAAAGCTTGCAAGCAATCTGTAAAATAAAAGGTGAGGTCATCCTAGAGCAGTTGGAATCTCTGCAGAACGACGGAAAGGTTATTGACGATGTAAGGACATATGCCTAATCGGGCAACCATATCCCCCTCCATTCTGCATGAGGTTAATTGATTACCGTCTTACACGAAAAAAATCTCGTAGTAACACTTTGGCCTTTGCGGCGTTTATCCCGCCGTATACTTCGGGTATGTGATGGCAACTTGGGTCATTGTACAACCTCACCCCATTCTCGACTGCGCCCGACTTTTCATCCGAAGCACCAAAATACACACGCTTAATTCGAGCAAGAGAAATAGCCTGAGCACACATCGCACAAGGCTCCAAAGTGACATAAAGAGAATATCCAACTAGCCGCAGGCTTCCGCTCATCCCGGCAGCCTTGCGGATAGCAAGCATTTCCGCGTGTGCTGTAGGATCATTCAACTCCTCAACCCTATTGCCCGAAGCGGCTACCAAGCTACCTGCCGAGTCAACTACAACTGCGCCCACCGGGACCTCGCCCCTTTCAGCTGCAGCGCTTGCCTGCGCTAGTGCATATTCCATGAAACCCATCTCCATAAAACCAGCATGTATATCAAAAGTAGACTGGGTCAAGCCCTATGTCATTGCGAAGGAGGCCATAGCATAATATCCTAGCAGCTATGCTAAACCGCAGTCACAAACCCTTGATCGGTGTCACTCTCGACCGAGAAACTGACCCGACGTACTCCAAATTCCCATGGTACGCGATCCGTGAGAACTATATGCAGGCAGTTGCCGCAGCTGGCGGCATCCCCCTGGGATTGCCTAATAACTTGGAACTTGTCCACCACTGCTCAGAACTCATAGATGGCCTCCTCATAACAGGCGGAGCCTTTGATATTGATCCAAAACTATTTGGTGATGATGCACTCTCACCTTTTACAACCACAAAAAAGGAACGCACAGACTTCGAGCTCAGCATAACTAGGCAATGTCTAAACCGCGAACTACCTGTCTTTGGCATCTGCGGCGGTGAGCAACTCCTCGCTGTTGCCCTTGGAGGCCAATTAATTCAGCATATACCTGCCTGTCCATTTGACACCCTTCAACATGAGCAGAAGAACCCAAGAAATGAAGCAGGTCACGAAATTCAAATTATGGCTGGA
>CACETT010000065.1 GCA_902562525.1 uncultured Alphaproteobacteria bacterium | reverse complement strand
CGTTTACCACGGTGTTGCAGGCGGGCGGTGCGACGGCTAAGAGAGCCGCCGAGCAAGTCGGTGTGCAGGGCGATAGCCTGGGTGCTTCGAGCGCAGTTACTGCCAGTGTCGGTGGGGCGGTGGCCGCAGTGACAGGCAGCCGCTTGGCCAGTTTGCGTGAGGGAGCGGCTTATGCGTCCAATGATTCTGGTTTTGCGGCAGGCAGCGGCCCGATGGCACAAAATATCTGGTTACGTCCATTCGGCACGCAGGTTGACCAGGGGGCAACGGGTGGCGTTGATGGTTATGACGCGGACACGTACGGCGTTGTCGCTGGCATGGATTTCTCTCTGAGCGATACTAGCCGGATTGGTATTTCGGGAAGTTACGCCAGCACCGAGATTGATGGAGACGGTGCTGGTAATCAACAAACTAATATCGATGCCATAGGGTTAAACGTGTACGGGGACTACACCACAAGCGCGGGTTACCTCCAGTGGTTGGTTGGATATTCCGAGAACAGCAATGACACCAACCGTACCATTGACTTCGTGTCCCGGACGGCCACGGCCGGCTATGACAGTACGCAGTTGGTTTTTTCGGTTGGTGCCGGGAAGCCGATAAGCATGGGCGGCGCTAGTTACCTTACCCCGAGCATTGGCCTATCTCACGCCAGGGTTGAGTCGGACAATTACACCGAAACCGGAGCCGGCAATCTTAATCTAACAGTGAACCAGGCGGATACGCATGTGACGCTCGGTGTCCTGGGTGTTCGGTTACATGGTGTGGTGGGTAACATGATACCGGAGTTGAGGGCTTCTATGCAGTACGACTTTGCATCAGACGAGGCCGAGGCGACAGCGACCTTCGCGGGCGGTGGTTCGGCATTTACCACGACCGGCGCTGAGGTGGAGGAACTTGGTTACAATCTTGGCTTTGGGGTCGGTTGGGACTCTGATGGTACAAGTTTCAGCCTTTCTTATGATGCCGGTCTGAAGAGCGATTACGTCAGCCACACCGGTGCGGCGGAGTTCAAGGTGAGCTTCTGACCAGGAGTTGTAGATTATATACAGCCTCCGTTTGTGTAGGATAGTTATGAGAAGTGGCCCTGGGGTTCCAGGGCCACTTTACTATTGGGGGATTGTGCGTGACTCTTGAAGAGTGCGCTGACGATTACCCCTTTGCGGCGCGCGCCAATCGCTATGGATATCGGGTAGAAAAGAGGTCCGACCGCTACCCTAACGCGTTGGTTCACAGAGGGGGTTAGGGGCCAGAGTATGAACAATACGTCTTACAACATCCTTCCATATCCGAGTGCAGTGTATGAGAGCACCGACCCGGCGCAATTGGGTGCTATTGCAAGTCTGATGGGGGTTGATTCTGCCCCGGCGAAATCTGCTCGTGTCTTGGAACTAGGCTGTGGAGATGGCGCAAATATCTGCGCCCTCGCGGCTCTATACCCAAATGCGGAATTCGTAGGTGTTGACCTGTCGGAGACGCACATCGACCTTGGGCGGGAGCGGGTCGCATCGACGGGACTGGCGAATATCTCGCTTCAGTGTGCGTCGATTATGGATTTAGGCACGGAGTTAGGAAGTTTCGATTACATCATCGCTCACGGTGTCTATTCCTGGGTGCCGGTCGATGTTCAAAAAAAAATAATCCAGATTTGTAAATCCCGTCTAACGAGAACAGGTCTGGTGTATATCAGTTACAATGTCCTGCCTGGGTGGAACAACATCCAGACTGTTCGTGAAATGATGATGTTTCACGCGGCCAAATTTAAGGAGCCAGACGAACAGATAAGAGAAGCCCGCCGCATGTTGTCCTTTGTTCATGAAAATGTGTCTGGATCCGAAACGTATCGGCAGGTGCTCAAGGACGAAATCAACCTGATCTCTGGAAGTTCAGATTCGCATCTGTTCCATGATCTTATGGGGGTACATAATACACCTTACTATTTTCAGGATTTTGTGTCTGCTGCCCGAACGGAAGGGCTAGCCTATGTGGCCGATTTTAGCTTAGCGACATTGTTTCTTGGTACTTACAGCGAGAAAGCGAGAGAAACCCTGTCCAAGGTGAAGGATCCAGGGGAGGCTGAGCAATATCTGGACTTTTTGAGCAATCGACGTTACAGACGATCCATTCTTTGCCATGCTGATCAACCCGTTCACCGCACTATTGGGCCAGATCAAATTCGAGGTCTATTCTATTTCGCTGATCTGAAACAAACTGGGTCTGAGGATGATGGGGCTACGAAGTTTGCTACGGTTGACGGATCGACTTGGATTCAAACTCCGGTAAAAGCTGGAATATCATCGGCTACTTCTACACTCAGCACGACATCTGAGGTTATCGATAAAATCCTACGAATCTTCACTGAAAACAGGAATAGTCCTCTTAGTGTGGAGGAACTGACCCAGAATTTGGCAAATACTTCGTCGGAAGCACAGCCGGATGATATTGAGGCTAAGCTCCTAAATGCTATGCCAGAGCTTATCGTGAGAGGCGTGCTACGGGCCACCTCGATGCCAGTGCAAGTCGCCACAACTGTTTCCGATGCTCCAGAGGTATGGTGGTACGCTAGATCCGCTGCCAAAGCCGGCGGCGTAGTATCCAATCTCCTCCATAAAACAATTGTTTTGGATGAGGCCGTTCGTGCCTTGATGCCACTGATGGACGGTACTAACACATTTGAAGAAATTTTAGAGCATTACGTTGCTCTATGTGTGGATGGTACTCTGACGGTACGAGAGAATGAAAGTATTGTTAGTGATCGGAATAGATTGAGAGATCTTCTTGCATTGAGTATGAAAGAATTAATGGAAACATTGGCGGCTAATGCACTTCTTGTTCGGTAGGCAAGTTCTGATAAAATCAATACTGCTTTTGGCTTTTGTTTTTCTGCTGCTCACGAGTTGTGCACGGTTTCAAGACCGCACTAGCACAGCAAGCAAACTTGCTGCAGAGGGCGGCCTGCAATCAGTAGTTTTCAATACAGGATCGTTCCGTCTTTTTGGTTATGGCCGGTTTTCCGCACCTGGAAAACCGGTAACGATCTATATCGAGGGGGACGGCCTTGCGTATATCTCGAGAAGGAAAGTGTCCTCCGATCCGACCCCGATAAATCCACTAGCCTTGCAACTAGCAGCGAACGATCCTGCTCGGAACGTGGCCTATATCGCCCGTCCATGCCAGTATGTAGACTTGAAAGAGGAGTACCTCTGCCAAAAAGAATACTGGACAACGGCGCGCTTTGCAGAACAAGTTATCAACGCCGTAAACAACGCCGTCGAGACCGTTGCGCAGACAACCCGTTCACGGGCAATCCACTTAGTAGGTTATTCTGGCGGTGGTGCCGTGGTGACTTTGGTGGCTGCGAGACGGGATGACGTAGCATCCATCCGCACAATCGCCGGATATCTAGACCCCCATGCGCTAAATAGGGCCAAGGGCGTCTCTCCCTTACATGGCTCGCTTGACCCGATGACTATTGCAAGTCAGATCCGGAATGTTCCCCAGATCCATTATAACGGATCAAAGGACAGAACCATTCCCACCTGGGTTGCAGATTCCTTTGTTCGGGCCGTCGGGAACCCCTCCTGTGCCGTACGTGAAACAGTCAGTGCTACGCATGAGGACGGGTGGGTAGAATACTGGAAGAAGTCCGGCACGCGTCTTCCTGTTTGCCGGTAAACAGCTCAAAACATTCAGTCGCAAAGCGACTCTCTATGCGTATGCTCTTCCAGCCCCTTAGTCGAACACACACCCATAGAAGTGCTGGCTAAATGGGTAAGTCGTTTCTGAGGAGGAGCTCAGTTGTTCGCATATGACCCCACAGAAAAATGGGTTCCCTAACTTCAAAACCCGAGGGGCCGAGGCTCAAATCCTTACTTTATGGATCTGTAGCGGAAATATGCTGGTTGTGGAGGATCGGTCGAACAGATTTTACCCGATCCCAGCATGAGCCCTCTTAGGATTGGATATTTGCGAAATTTAAGTTGGTAGTACATCAAAAGCGATGCACATCCTTTCTTCGTTGGAAGAAAAAGGAATAGTTTTGTGAAATAGGGAGGAAGGAAAGAGGATAATAACCCCGCTTTTTGGATAGAGCCGTTTTTTCGGGTAATTCCTATTAAATTTTGGATAGTCGTATCCCCATAGCCCAAATTCGATAGAACCCTCTTCTTGATTGAAGAAATTCGGTACCTGCAAATAAAAAACGCCGCTAAGCCAGCCACTAGAATGTATGTGTTCGGTTTGATGGCCTCCTTTTAAAAAGCGAACAAACCAGCCGAAAAGAGATATATTTTTTGGTAACAGTCTAATGAAAGTACAATCTTCCGAGGAAAACTTACGACGGTAATTTTCTATTCTATGTTTGATGATCTGATCTAAGTCGGCAAATAGTCCAGTCGGGCGATCAAACAAATTGAGCGTAGTTTGGAATCCATTTTTGGTTGTGTTCGCACAGACGATCCCAGATGCACCACGGCCCATGGCCCATTGCCCAGAGGCTCGGGCTCGTAATTCAGTAGCCAGTTTGCTGGAACG
>CACETT010000064.1 GCA_902562525.1 uncultured Alphaproteobacteria bacterium | reverse complement strand
AATATTTAGTTGGCGCATTTTCAGGTGTCGCGATAAGTTTAGAAAGTGCGCCACCAAAGTGACCAGGTAACTCTTCCCACATGACCTCTACGTTGTCGCGGATTATTGGCATGTCAGCATTTTCTGATTTCTTAGACATTTTTATGCTTCCCATAAAGTTTGGAGGGGACGTACTTAGGGCGTGAAAGGTTTGCCAAAAACCGGCTCTTTAGGTGGAATTGGAGGTAACTCCCATGTCCCTGTCGCTGGCGGGCGTATCTCACTGTCTACGTGTACGTCTAATAGGTATGGTTTGTTTTGACTTATTGCATGTTCCAAAGCGGGAGCAAAATCGTTAGCTTTCGTTATGGTGGCAGCGTCGACGCCACAGGATCGTGCCATTGCTGCAAAATCTGGGTTATAGGGCTCTCTGTTTTCTCCCTGGTAAAAGGCGGTACCTAATTCCCTTCCCTCGAAAAGCCCATACTGGATATCACGGATAGCACCCCAAGAAAAATTGTTCCAGACGATCCAAATTGCAGGTATGTCATATTCCACAGCCGTGCATAAGACATGGGGGGTCATTGTAAACCCGCCGTCGCCACAAATGGATATGCATGGTCGATCAGGTGCTGCTAATTTGGCTCCAAGAATTCCGCTTACACCGAATCCCATGGCGGAATAGCCCCAGGCGTTTAGCATTGTCTGGGGCTGTCGTGCTTCCCAGAATTGCATAAACCAGTTGTGATGGACTCCGGAATCGAGTGATATGATTGCATCGTCTGACAAAAGCTTGCGGATATCGCCTACAACCCGTTCTGGTCGCATGGGAGAAGCGGATGAATGAAAGTGTGGTTTGGTAAATTCCTCCCATTCCTGACGCCAAACTTGGATCTGATCCATCCAAGGTTCAAAGCTTTTGTTAGATTCTTCGGCCCGGCTATCTAGTTCAGTCAGTATTTGGCGTAAGAAGGTGCGAGCGTCCGCGACAATACCAAGGTTTACAGGATAGTTTCTGCCAATCTCGGAAACATCTATATCCACCTGTACGAGTTTGGTGCTCGGCATATTCCACGAATAGCCCTCTAACCAGGAAGATGCAGAACGATCATCAAATCTTGCCCCGATAGCCAGCAGAAAGTCGCAGTGCCTTCCAGCTTGGTTAGCTGGATAGGATCCATTTCGTCCTATAAACCCAAGGGAGTGCTCGCTTCGCATATCCAGGCAACCCATACCGTTTGGCGAGCTAATCACGGGGATATTTAAACGCTCTGCTAAAATAGATAGTTCTTGGCTTGCCTCTGACAAGGTTACGCCGTGGCCAATAAAGATCAGCGGTTGCTTGGCGGCTTGTAGCATGTCCAGAGTGTAGTCTACGTCTTCATCGGAGGCTCCAGAGCGATTGCTGATGGCATTAACAGAGGATTGTGGCACTTCCACATCAGCTTCCTCTTGAAAAAGATTAAAGGGGACATCCAGGTTTACAGGACCTGGACGACCCATGAGCATGGTATTGGTGGCTTGCCGCAGCATGAGAGGCAACATGTCGACGCGATAGGCCTGGAAACTTCGTTTCACAACTGGCCTAACCAGAGCGGGGAAATCAGCTTGATTATGTTTATGAAGTTCTTGAAATGGACCACGGTTGAATTGTTGTGTGGGCACATTCGCCGTTATAGCCAGGAAGGCAGAGGAGTCGGCTAGGGCATTTGCTAATGACATTATCAAATTAGCTGAGCCCGGTCCGCAAGAGGTAAGTGTAGCTACCGGTTCATGCTTAATACGGAAATACGCATCCGCCATATGCCCAGCCGTCTGTTCATGTCGGGGCGATATCATCGTGATTCTATCTTGCTCTTGGTGCAAGGCATCAAGAATGCCCACATTTCCATGGCCGCAAATGCCAAACACATAGGGAACCTTCTCTCGAATTAAGAATTCAGTGATTAATTCCCCACCCTTCATAACCGTCATAAATAGTCCCTTACAAAATTTCTATTTTAACATTCCTGCCAAAGTTTCTAGTTCAGATGAAACGTTATATTAGGCTTAATTACAAAATTTCGTGTACGTCATATACAGCGCTATCGGCCTCACGTCGTCCTATGCCTATACTTACTACCTTATTCAGCCAATCGTATTTGGTTGAGTTGGTCTCAAAAAAGGGAGCATTTCTGAGATAGTACTCGGTGGGGTCCACATCTTCACCCTTTGCTATTCGATCCATCACTTCAGGAGGGCCATGGCGCACCCCTTTGTAGGTCACCAGTATAAGCGATCCGTCATCGGTTTTAATTACCAACCGCACATCGGGGGTCAGGCTGGTGTCGTTTCGTGTTAATAATGTGTCAGACCCTCCCGGAAGGATTCTTCCCTTTAGCAAGGGCCCATCAACTTCTCCGCCATCAAAAATGTCAACTCTCCTACGTTTCCCAGTGGGCACATCATTCATTATGTAGCTATCCGATACCCGTATTCGCATTGTACACAAAAATCTTGAGCTAAGTTGGGTTGGCTGCGTCATATGTTGATTCCTAAGTGCGTTAATTCACTCTTTTTCAATCCTAATCCAGACAACAAGTTAAAGCGCCTTCCAGTAATTTTGTAACCTCCTAAAAGACATTTGTTTTGTACTTGTTAGTCGGATCTTGCCACGAGTATTATAATCCACTCTGAAAGGTGAGCATATATAATTATGTTGAATGTCTTGGTTTTGCCCGCCGTGATTGTTGTGTTGTTTGGCCAGATTGCAGCAGTAGTGAATGATGAGATTTCCGTATTTGTTCTAAACGGGTCAGAAAGTATTCGTAAAGTGCAGATTGTTGATGCTGTTTGCGGCGGTAAACTCGTATTCAAGGGGAAATTACGACCAGGGGAAAGCGCCGAGATACGTGTTTGTTCTGTTCAACAAGATTTCGCTAGCATTGTGGCTACCCAAATGGCTGGCTGGTTGTGCTAGTGCGAAAACCAGGCCCTTAAGTGGGATATAGCAGGTGCTGAGATCCATCTACAAAAATAGTTGCGTATGTCTTCTGGCAATGCTGATTCTTGGAGGGTGCTCGGACGATTCTGCGGAAAGGGCGCGGACCGCTTACGATAAGTACGACTTTGATCTAGCCTGGAATTTGGCATTGGGCCTTCGCCAAAAAGGTAATCCCGTAGGTCTAGAGCTATTGGCATTAATGTCGGTACAAGGGCTTGGGAGGGATGCCGATATAGGTTTAGCCTATTCTCTTGCCAGGGAGGCGACTGAACTTGATTTCACTTATTCCTGGCTTGAGGAAGTTGTAACACAGCATGTGAGAGCTAGTATTGCCGCTGCTCAGGATGCCTTTGATCGTGGTGATTATTCTCGCTCACTACTTCTAGCTATGCCTGGATCAGACTTTGGTGAAGATCGGGCAGTGTCCCTGGTGGAGGATTTGGTTCTGGGACAGTACGTTCCGCACAACGAGTCGGAGTTGGCATGGCGGACTTTTTGGAGAGAATGTAGTGGGAATACGAGATTTGATACTCCAGAGGAGGCGGTGCAAGTTTTTAATCGGGTGTGTGCAGGGAAAAGGGTTATTTGGGACGGCTACGTCATTCGCAGCGCAAGAGATAATATCAAGATTAAAATGGCTCCGGGTAGAGCTCGAGTGCGGCACGATCTGATCGTAAAGCTTCTTGATGAGCCAGATTATGGCTTTCTCAGGGGTAGAAAAAAAATCAGATTCAGTGGAATTGTTGAAGTTAGGGGGGATGAATCTAAACCGGATCAGCTTAGTAATGGACACGTAATTGGACTAGCTCCTTTGACAAGGGCTGAAAGGTCACAATTACCGAATATAGCAAAACAGGATGTGATGAGCATTTGTCAGAGGTTAGCTTTAGAGAAGCTGGAAAAGGATCATATGCCAGAGTGGTCACAAAATCTGAGTCCGGAAATACAGGCTTTGAGTGAGGAAGCACGAGCTCTGTTCGTCAGAGCTGGGATCATTTCAAAGGAGGATGTTTTCCAGAGAATGCCAGATGGAGGATGGAAGGGTCGATTTGAAGGGCAGCTTACCGTTCATAGTCGAGCAGCTTACAAAGGAACTAGCTCTCTATTTATTGCCGAGTGTGCAGTGGCTCCTCCTAGGAAAGCTAAAGATTCGCTGGAGAGTTTAGCCAAGGTTGTAATAATTTCGGTAGTAGAGCCTGAGGATAGCTACTCAGGAAGTCCTCGCTAGATCAAAAATTTAGGTGTTCCGCACTCCATAGAAAGTATTAATAGATCCTATTTAGGAGTGCGGGTTGGCATCTCAATCGTTATACTCAGCTGATTATCTATCTAGGTTTTAGATGAGCGCGCGCGCAGAGGGTTGAGGGAGGAGGATCCCAATATGAACAAAAATATTGAGGTTGCTGTTATTGGCGCCGGCCTAATGGGCCATGGGTTGGCCTTGGTCCATGCCATGGGTGGTCACAAAGTAAAAATGCAGGATATTAGCAAGGAGCAGCTAGAAGCAGGAGTGGTTCTCATTGCAAGTGCGTTAAATACGTTGGTGGAAGCAGGTGTTTTAGAGAAGAATAGTGTATCTGAAATCATAGATAGGGTTGAGCCAGTGGAGCACA
>CACETT010000063.1 GCA_902562525.1 uncultured Alphaproteobacteria bacterium | reverse complement strand
GCCGAGATCGACAAAACTTGATGATCTCTTGTTCGGTAACTTCCATTTGATCTTCCCTAAGCTCGATAAACGCACACGGGGATTCTCCCCACTTAGGATCGTTTTTGGCTACAACCGCAGCCCCAACCACAGACGGATGCTCATATAGGATTGTCTCTATCTCGATTGATGAAATATTTTCCCCACCCGAAATTATTATATCTTTTGATCTGTCCTTTAGTTGAATATAACCATCGGGATGCATAACCCCAAGATCCCCTGTTCGGAACCACCCGCCCTTCAAAGCCTTGGAGGTAGCATCAAGATCCTTAAAGTACCCTTTCATAATGATATTCCCACGCATCATAACTTCGCCAATAGTCTGCCCATCTGCTGGGCACTTGTTCATGGTGTCTGGATCTGCAACCATCAGCCCCTCTAAAGAAGGGTAGCGCACTCCCTGCCGTGCCTTTAGGAGCGCTTTCTTTGAATCTGCGAGCTCCTCCCACTCTTCTTTCCATGCACAAACCACTCCAGGTCCGTAACATTCTGTTAAACCATAAGCGTGAGTGACATTAAAACCTAACTCTTCTATGGCCGTTAATACGGTCGGAGGCGGCGGCGAAGCCGCTGTCATTATATTTATTTTTGGAATATTTTCCTCATCATCTAGTTTTGACGAATCAATTAATAAAGTCAAAACAATCGGTGCTCCACATAAATGGGTGATCTTTTCACGGCGCAAAGCCTGCCAAATATTATCTGGCCTCACATTTCGTAAACACACTTGCGTACCGGCCTGAGCAACTATGGTCCACGGAAAACACCACCCATTGCAGTGAAACATAGGCAAGGTCCAAAGATAATTGGGGTGCCGCGGCATATCCCAAGCCACAATATTGGCCAGAGAATTTAAGTAGGCTCCCCTATGATGGTATACTACTCCTTTTGGCTCACCTGTAGTTCCGGAAGTGTAATTTAAGGCGATTGCCTCCCATTCATCAGTAACACCTTCATGGCGATATAGTGGGTCGCCCTCTATAAGCAAGTCCTCATAAGTTGTTTCTCCCAACAGATCTCCTTGGTCCACATCATCGATATCAATGACTATTGGTGGCATCTCTATTAACTCAATTGCTCGTCTAGCCACATCACTAAACTCCCGATCGGCAATCAACACTTTCGCTTCACTGTGCGTAAGAATGTAGGCGACCGTAGCTGATTCAAGACGTATGTTGATGGCATTTAGAACCGCGCCCGCCATGGGCACGCCGAAGTGCGCCTCCAAAAGCGGTGGTATATTAGGAGCAAGCACAGCCACTGTGTCCCCTGGCCCTACACCGCGCCTGGACAAAGCAGATGCCAACCGATGGCACCTCTCAGAGAATTCTCGATAGTTGATCCTTTGGGAGCCATATATCCAAGCTATTTCTTCCGGATATACTTGTGCTGTTCTATCCAAAAAGCTCATGGGGCTGAGTGGCTCGTAATTTGCCGGCCCCTTATCGAAGCTAACCTCGTCCCAATCTTTCATCTATCTATAGTTCCCTGTCTCATTCTAGTTTTATACAAGCTCTACCGCGCACCTGTGCTGGGAGCACGAGGATTTTCCTCAAACATTCCCGTAAATAACGCACTGGAATAAACACCAACAACCAAGGCTACACAAACCATAACAATTAACAAAAAAGCCGGGTAATGAACAATGGTCACTCAGCATGATTGCCTGATTCTTAACGTCTTTACTCCCCGTAATATAAAATTATCGTCCCAATCAAGTTCCTGATTCACTAATTCAGATACTTCGAGTAGTGGCAACAATCTGCGAAAGGCAATCTCAGCCTCCACCCGCGCCAGTTGGGCCCCTATGCAGAAGTGCGTGCCGTAACCAAAAGAAAGGTGCCTATTCGGCGAACGGCTTAAATTGAATTTCTCCGGATTTACAAAATAGGAGGGATCACGGTTTGCAGCAGAAAGCATTAAGAATACCCGGTCACCTTTAGCAATTTTTTTTCCCTGAATCTTGAGGTCCTCCTTCGCGACTCGAACAATAGCAAATACGGAAGACTCGTACCTCAAGATCTCCTCCACCATAGAAGGGATAAGTCCTGGGTTTTTCTGCACTCTTTTAAGTTCCAAGGGATTTTTTAAAAGGAGCACCACCCCATTACCAATGAGATGCATGGTGGTCTCATGCCCAGCAAACAAAATCAAAATACACGTGCCAATGAGCTCCTCTTTTGTCATCACACCATTGGCATCCTGAGCCTCTATTAATTGATCAATTAATCTTCCTCGAAGTCCCTGCGAATGCCTACTATCAACCTCTCCCCTAAAGTATTCTGTAAGATTCCTCAGAGCCTTTGCGCCAATGTCAAACCGATCTTCAACCTTTCTACTATTGCCGATTACTGTAGCTAAATCATTCGACCACAAACGAAATTTCTCCAGATCCTTATCAGGAACTCCCAGGATATAGGCTATAACTAAAGCCGGCATAGGGAACGCAAAATCACTCATCAGGTCGACCTCCTCATTCTCAAATTCCGAGACCAAAAGCTCATTTGCTATTTGCCAAATCTGCGGCCGCAAATTCTCAATTGCTCTTGGGGAAAAAGTGTCAACAAGAAGCCTTCGCAGAGGTGTATGCGCAGGTGGATCCCGGAAGAGCAGCCAATCATTTAGAAGCTTACCCATACTTTCCAGGGCCGGACGACCAGTCGCAGCCATGTGGTCGGAAAATGGTTGCACCCTCTCCGCTGAGAACCGTTTATCTTTCTGGGCTAGCTTCACATCTTCGTAAGCAGTAAGCAACCAACCACCAAGTTGCTCATTCCATGACACCGGCGATTGAGCTCTCAAACGTGCCAACGTCGGATATGGGTTAATTATCTCTTGAGGAGCAAATGGATTGAATCTAATCGCCACATAAGTTCCTTCCACAAATATCGAAAAAAGCTCCGCCCTCAATTTCGATATGAATTATCTCTTCGGTCCAACATACGAAGCAATGCATCCCAAACCATCGAACAATGCCCTTCTTCCTCATCGAAGGCGGCAATTTGCGCAAGCGCGCGATCGCTAGGAAGTTGGATTTCTGCCGAACTTCCCATAGCCAAGACCTGTGTCTTACAAGCCCGCTCCAGCCCATAAATACGCAAGAATGCATCAGCGATAGTTTCCCCCACAGATAAGGTTCCATGATTCCTCAAAATCATCAAATTCTTGGGCCCGAGATCTGCGATCAATCGGGCTTTTTCCTCTTCTTCGGTGGCCGGACCCTCATACTCATGATAGGAGACATCATGACAGAGAGAAGCTCCAATTTGACTTAATGGAAGCAAGCCATTTTTTTGGGCCGAAACGGCCATACCTTGGTCCGTGTGCAAATGAACCACACAGCCCGCATCGTCCCGGCCCGAGAGAATCGCTCCATGAATAACAAATCCGGCAGGGTTAAAGCCATAATCACTTCCTGTCACAACGGTGCCGTCTAGATCTACTTTTATTAAACTTGATGCCGTCATTTCTTCAAACATCAAACCATATGGATTAAAAAGAAACTGATTTGGATTATCTTTAAGGCGAGCAGAAATATGGGTATAAATAAGGTCATCCCAACCAAAATGAGCTATCAACCGGTAGCAGGCAGCTAAGTCCACTCGCTGCCGCCACTCCTCCACACTAACTTCATCCTTTAAATTTCCGTGAGCCACTCTCACTACTGACATGCGCCTACCCTCCTGATTAAATCCTTATTACCGCAATAAAATCCATCCTAGTATTGTATCCGTTGAGTTAATGCGCCATCGACCACAAGGTTTGCGCCGGTTATAAAACTGGCTGCAGGACTAGCTAGAAACACAACAGCATTAGCCACCTCTTCAGGTCTCCCCATCCTTCCCATTGGGTTACGATCAAGCATTGTGGAATACAGGTCAGGTGAGTTCCTCTTGGCATCCCCCCACACCCCGTCGTCAAAGTAAATTGAACCCGGTGATACGACATTAGCCCGCATTCCCTTAGGAGCCAAGTCGCGGCTCAAGCCCTTGCCATAAGCAACAAGGGCCGCCTTCATGGAGTTGTATGGTCGTGGACCAAGATAAACTTCTAAAGCTGCTGTACTCGCAATAAGGACAATAGCTCCACAGGTAGACTTTTCTAGATGGGGAAGGGCCGCCTCTACTGCTCGAAAGCTCCCCATAATATCGGTATCAAAGCCCGCTACCCAAGATTTTTCCTCATTAGAGACCGCAAGAGCGCTAACATTGGGAATCAAAATATCAATCCCCCCGAGTTCCCCTGCAACATCCGCTACCCAGCTATTCAAATCTGCAGCGTGGGTAACATCAACGGAATTACCCACACAATGACTGCCCAACTTCTGCACCGCTTCAACAGCAGCATCGACCTCGTCAGCGTTCCGTGCACATAATGCTACATCGCACCCCTCGACAGCTAAACGCTCAACGATGGCACGACCGATACCCCTAGTTCCGCCAGTGACAATAGCTTTTTTCCCTTTCAGCCCTAAATCCATAACAACCCCCCTTCTAATTTAATTAGATTCTTACACACTATGATTGGTTAATATCATCGATTCTCGTAATGAAAACCTATCACACCAATTTGCCAAGGCAGGCCTGTTGCGTCTCCAATTCTCCTCAGGGAATCTGAAATCCAGATAACCGCCAGCACATG
>CACETT010000062.1 GCA_902562525.1 uncultured Alphaproteobacteria bacterium | reverse complement strand
CTTTACCCCTCTTTATTTGTAGTTCTCTTAAATAGTTGCAGAGTTTAACGCTCTCCGAAAACGTTTTTCCATTGACGGATTGTAGATAGCCATAGGGTTTTATATCCGCTAGGTCGCCGATAGAGGCCTGGGCGACATTTTGAATGAAAAGCAAATTATCAGGATTTATAGTTTCATCGTCCCTTAAAGACTCAGATCCAAAGATAATGCCCGATACATGTACTCCAATTTTATCTAAGAGATTTGGGCGGGGACGGGCTGTAATGGTAAAGGTTTGTCTAATTCCGAGTCTTTCCACTAAAAGCTCAACTAGACCATCTTGTCCCCGTAAAGCGTGGATTAGGTCAGACTGGTGTACAAATGGATTGTTTTCAAAGCCTACTAAAGCCAACACGGTGTCATTGGGTTCTAGGGGCCACAAATGTGGTTGTTTTTCGTATACCGCTGCGACTTTCAATTGGTCCAATTTGTTATCAGCTTGGGTGAAGCTGACTGGAATATAAGGCGGGGAGGGGTCAATTCCATTTTTCAAAAGTTCCAAAACGCGGCACGCCCGAATCATGTGTACGGCAAAGCCGAGTCCTTCGCTCATTCGCTTGGAGTAGGTTGCCGAATTAATGCCAATAACCTTGCCAGTATCTAGGTTGATAAGTGGGCCACCCGAGTTGCCGCTGTTTATGGCTGCATCAGTTTGAACCCAGTACCTGCCCCACCGATATCTATTCCCTGAAACGATCCCGCGTGTTCCGGAAAAATCCAATGCAAAGGGGTGTCCGTAAGCCCCTACGGGGCTACCTATAATGGGTTCCTCTTGGCACTCCAAATTTGCTTCTTCCGCAAAATCTGGAATTTTGGCTAAAGGTAATTGCAACACTGCCAAGTCAAGCAATTGATCAATATAGACAAGCTGAGATTTTTCAAAAGGTGTCTTATTAAACGCTACTTCTACAAAAGCGGGATTAGTTCCTGTGACATGAGCATTTGTCGCAATCCAACCCAAATTTTTATCCACTAAAAAACCAGCGCCCGAAAATGCGCCTTTTTCATCATTTGCAAAAGGATGTTCAGTTCGACTACGTATCTTTACTGTATATGTGTTCGCTTTCTCAAAATGGGTTGTGGTCTCCGAGGAGATTTTCGTGTCCGCGATACAAATTTTAGATACCAGCAATAGTATAAAAACGGTGAGCCTAGGAATCATTGAGTTGGTCCCTTTGCAATTATGTTTACCGTATCGTCAATTGAGCGATGGTTTCAGCCTACTTTCTTCTAGCATAGGCGGCCACCTTATGACCTACAATACCACACTTAGTGCACCCCATAGATAAGTCATCATTAATGGGATTGAAGGCCACGAAGTGCCTCAGACCCCCAAAGTTCTTCAAGGCGCTCATTTCTGCCGCATCGAAATCGGTAATACTTGTAGCGGATCGGATTTTTTAAATAAAAGTCCTGATGGTATTCCTCCGCAGGGTAGAAATTAGTCAGGGGTGCAATGTTGGTGGCAACGGGGCGCTCAAGAGCAGCTACACTTTCCAATTTCTCTTTTGATTCCTCAGCCCATACTTGCTGTTCTTGGGAATGTGTAAAAATAGCAGTCAGGTATGGGCTGCCTCTATCGCAAAATTGGCCACCTTCATCTATTGGATCGATGCTGTGCCAGAAGATATCGAGAAGGTTTTCAAAGGAAACAATTTCTGGGTTATAGATGATTTGGACGGCTTCGACGTGGCCCGAGGTGCCGGCTGTAACTTCCTTGTATGTAGGGTTTGCCAGCGTGCCGCCACTAAATCCCGAGATTGTCTTAATGACCCCTTCAACCTGATCAAAATCCGCTTCGACACACCAAAAACATCCACCGGCAAAGGTCGCTATTTCAAACTTCGCGGGCTCCGGTTCGCCTGCACTGGTGGGGCCGAAAAAGAACGCCCCATATATCCATATTGTTAGGGTGACCATGAAAGATCTAGTCATTGGAGCCTTCCATTCGGGCGCATCTGATTGCCTCTTCTCCAGGTCACAAGTAATGTTTTTTAGAACTGGTGTTAAATTGTTTAATTGTACTCTTCACTGTATATAGTTTCGATCAAAAGTGCTTCCGTTTCTTTGTGCGGACTAACGTCATCGGAGTTAAGGCAGACATGGGAGCGGAGACAATGAAGAAGGGCCGCCCCGGTTATCAAACTTTAATTAGCCTATTTCCTTATCTTTGGTCACCAGATCACTGGACTTTGAGACTCCGAGTGGTTTGTGCAATGGTTTTCCTCGTATTTTCCAAGATAGCCATTGTCTACGTGCCGATCTTTTATAAACAAGCCGTTGACGCATTATCACTACCCCAGGAAAACCTTTTAATGGCCATTCCAATTGGGGCGATCCTCTGTTATGGCTTGGCGAGGGTGGCTTCTTTGGGTTTTAGTGAAGCTCGTGATGCCGTGTTTGCAAGAGTTGGTCAGCGCGCCGTGCGGCTGATTGCGCTACAGGTATTCGAACATCTGCACCGACTGTCCCTAAGATTTCATCTGGATCGTCAGACAGGCGGGCTCTCACGGATAATTGAACGTGGTATTCGCGCGATAGAGTTATTGTTGCGGATAAGTTTATTTAATTTAATTCCGACCATTATTGAGCTGGTGTTGGTCTTCGGCATCCTTCTATATATGTTGGATGTGGCTATCGCTTTGACAACGCTTATCACTGTCACAGTCTATATCATTTATACGATGGTTGTTACTGAATGGCGCATAAAGTTCCGTCGAATGATGAATGAAGCCGACACCAGCGCTAATACTCGGGCAATCGATAGTTTATTAAATTTTGAGACGGTGAAGTATTTTAGTAAGGAGCAGCATGAGTCACGGAGATATGATCAGCGCCTTAGGAGTTATGAGGACTCTGCGGTTAAAAGCAACGTTTCGCTAGCGGCCCTCAATTTTGGACAGGCAGCTATTATCTCGTGCGGCTTAACCGGTGTCATGCTTTTGTCGGCACGTGGAATAGTTCAGGGAACCATGACGGTGGGAGATTTTGTCCTGGCGAACACTTATCTGATGCAGTTATACCAGCCTCTGAACCTTTTTGGCTTTGTGTACCGAGAAATAAAGCAAGCTCTTATAGACATTGAGGAAATGTTCAAATTGCTGTCGGTAAGGCCAGATATAGTTGACAGCATTGATGCAAAAAATCTGTTAGTTACAGGCGGGACTGTTAAATTCGAAAATGTGTCCTTTTCGTACGACGGTCGACGGCAAATATTGAAGGACGTGAGTATAGTGATGCCTATGGGTAAACGCGTTGCTGTCGTTGGTGCTTCGGGATCCGGGAAATCAACCTTGAGTAGACTGCTTTTCAGATTCTATGAGGTTGATGAGGGTGCAATTACTGTCGATAACCATGATATTCGGGCGGTATCTCAAGGTTCGCTGCGGGAGACGATTGGGATAGTGCCCCAGGATACTGTTCTATTTAACGACACTATTTATTATAATATTGCGTATGGTTCGTCCAATGCCACTGAGACAGAAGTCAAAAGGGCTGCTGAGCTGGCCCATATTGATGACTTCATAACCAGATTGCCAGACGGCTATCAGACCATGGTCGGAGAACGAGGGTTAAAACTTTCGGGTGGGGAAAAGCAAAGGGTAGCGATTGCCAGAGTAATACTAAAAAATCCAAAAATTTTGGTCTTTGATGAAGCGACAAGCGCATTGGACACAGGTACTGAGCGGGAGATTCAGGAAAATATAACAGAGCTTTCCCATGGAAGAACGACGCTAATTATAGCACATCGCCTTTCCACGATAGCAGATGTCGATAGAATTTTTGTTCTAGAGGCGGGTAGGGTGATTGAGAGTGGTCATCACCAAGAGCTAATTAATCGGGAGGGAGTGTATGCTAATATGTGGCGTAGGCAGCAAGAGCGGCACTAAGGGTTGATTGTAGAATAATACTAAGGGATAGGCTTTGGAGTATTCGCCTAATGTATTGCCATAAACACTAAAGGCAAAAGTCTAGGCGAAAGAATAACCCTCATAATCTTTTTTCACTACTTCAGTGCACTTTTCGACGTATTTGGGAAAGCCACCAATATAAGGCATGAAGACACGAGCTTTTCCCTCTATATTGGCGCCCACATACCAAGAGCTGCACGTGGAACGAAGGGACAGATCAGCTACTTCATTCACATGTTTGACCCAGTCGTCCTCAGCATGTTTTTCAGCTTCAATACACCGAATACCTTTTTTATTCATAAACTCTATGCATCCCGAGATCCATTCGACATGTTGTTCTATTGAAGGTAGCATATTGGTTAACACTGAAGGACTTCCCGGTCCTGTAATGGTAAACATATTAGGAAACTCCGCGATAGATAGGCCTAAGTAACTTTTTGGCCCTTCTGCCCATTTTTCTTGGAGCCGTATTCCTTTTCTTCCCCGAATATCAATTTTAAGAAGAGCGCCAGTCATTGCGTCGAAACCGGTGGCTAACACCAGCGCATCTATCTCGAACTCTCTCTGAGAGGTGACTATACCATTTGGGCTAATATGTTTTATGGGAGTTTTATTAACGTCAATTAGTTCCACATGTTTTTGGTTGAAAGTATCCCAGTAATCAGTGTCAACACAAATTCTTTTGCAGCCAATTATGTTAGTTGGGGCAAGCAGCTTGGCGACTTCCGGGTTTTTTACAGTCTCCCGAATTTTCTCCCGGACAAAACTAGCTGCGGTGTCGTTCGCTTTCGCATCCAAAAGGATATCTTTAAAAGCGGCTAAGAATGTGACCCCTCCTTTGGACCACCGCTCTTCATATTCCCTCACGCGCTCTTCTGGTTGGGTTTCTATGGCAGACCGAGTAGGTAACACGACATCTAAGGCGGCAGGTTTGGTCTTGGCCCTTGCCCGCATCCCAGCATAATCCGCTTTTACTGCTCTCACGTCTTCGGGCTCTAGCGGAGCATTCCTGGCGGGAATTGTATAGTTTGCAGTTCGTTGGAAAACAAACAGTTGGGCAGCTTCTGATGCCAATTGGGGAATCGACTGGATGGCTGATGATCCTGTTCCAATAATTCCCACCTTACGGTTGTTCATGCTAACCCTGGAGTGGGGCCACTTGCCTGTGTGGTATATGTCTCCC
>CACETT010000061.1 GCA_902562525.1 uncultured Alphaproteobacteria bacterium | reverse complement strand
GATGCACCCAAACGTTCCAACCACCAAAACAAGGTATACAGTCAAATAGATAAGTACATTAGTGATGGCAAATTCCGAACCCGAGCCAATTCCCATTAGAACATAGCCCACGTGAGCGATCGTGCTGTATGCCATTAGTCTTTTGATGTTGTTTTGGATTACCGCCAGTAGGCTACCAACTATCATTGAGGCTATTGCCAAGAACCAAATGATCTGCTGCCACTGATGTATTGCATCTGGAAAGGCCTCAAGGAGTAGTCGAATAACGAGACTAAGGGCAGCTATTTTAGGTGCTACGGCAAAAAACATAGTTATGGTGGTAGGCGAACCCTCATATACATCAGGGGTCCACATATGGAATGGCACGGCCGATACTTTAAAAGCAAGCCCGCAACATACCAGCACTAACCCCAAAAGGAAGGGAGAGAGCCCAACATCATGCATACCAGTAGCGGTTGCTATTACTTCAAAGGAAGTGCTTCCAACAGTTCCATATATAAAACTGCACCCATAAAGTAGAAGACCAGAGGACAGTGCGCCCAGCACAAAAAACTTCAAGCCCGCCTCAGATGACTTCACCGAATTCCGATCAAACGCTGCTAGGGTGTAAAGCGAAAGGCTTTGAAGCTCAATTGCCAAGTACAGCGACATTAGATCATGTGCTGACACCATTAACAACATACCTAAAGTAGCAAATCCAATGAGAATTGGATATTCGTTCTGCATAAGATTTGATGTTTTTCGATAAGCCAATGATATCAATAAGGTCATGATTACTGAGCAAATGATTAGTGTTTGTGTGAACCTCCCATAGGAGTCCAAGATAAGAAGATCAGAAAATAATTTAATTTTTTCCGCATCTCTTGTAACAACAAGTATTGCCACTACTGCTAACAAGGCTATCACCAAGCGACTAACGCCTGGCTCGGCAGCCTCATCGCGAAATGCTCCAAAAACTAACAAAATAAGCAAGCCTCCTGCTAGAAGAATTTCAGGAAGCAGTTGCAGTACATCTGCACTTATACTCATTGAAGACAATTCATTTTACTAGTGAAATTTTCTTAACTTGTAAGCTTGGTTGACTAAGTAGGAGTAATTTCTCTACAGATAAATGCATGGTGTTCAAAACTGGTCTTGGGTAAACCCCGATCAAGAGTATTGCAACAACTAAGGGAATAAATATACACCGTTCACGAACACCTAGGTCTGAAAGGGCACCTATTCTTTCCATCGTGTTCTCCCCAAAAATAACCCGCTTGTACAGCCAAAGCATGTAAGCCGCTCCGAGAACAACACCAAAACCGGCAAAAAGTGCGGTCCACGTACTTATTGGGAAAACCCCCACCAAAACCAACATCTCTCCAACAAACCCTGATGTGCCAGGTAAACCAATAGCCCCTAAAGAAAACACCATAAGGGCAAAAGCGTACACAGGCATCTTATCAACCAACCCACCATAATCTTTGATCAGTCGAGAATGAGTTCTGTCATACAAGACCCCAACAGACAGAAATAAAGAGGCCGAGACCAACCCATGGCTCAACATTATCACAACTGCACCCTCGACACCTTGAATGGTCAGTGAAAACAATCCAATGGTTACAAATCCCATATGAGCTACTGACGAATACGCTATAAGTTTCTTCATGTCCTCCTGCACAAGAGCAACTAATGACGTATAAATTATGGCGATCACACTTAAAATAAAAACAAACGGAGTGAAATATGCCGTGGCATCTGGAAACATAGGCAATGAGAAGCGAATAAACCCGTAAGCACCAAGCTTTAAAAGCACTCCTGCAAGTATTACAGAACCGGCCGTGGGGGCCTCAACGTGGGCCTCGGGTAACCAAGTATGGAATGGCCACATCGGTATTTTTACCGCAAATGAAGCAAACACAAGCAGCCATAGCCAAATTTGAAAACTGAAAGCAAATTCGTTTCTCATTAGCACCGGAATGCTGCTAGATCCTGCTTCTAAATAGAGCAAAAGAATAGCAAGCAGAAACAAGACCGAGCCGGCCAGTGTATACAAAAAAAACTTCAAGGTGGCCCGAATCCTACCAGGCCCTCCCCAAATCCCAATTATAATGAACATTGGGATAAGAAGACCTTCAAAAAACATATAAAACAAAACAGTATCGAGTGCACAAAAGGCACCTAGAATCATGGTCTCCAGCAGCAGAAACCCAACCATATACTCCCGGACACGGTCGGTTATTACTTCCCAACTGGACAAGATGCAGATGAAACTCAAAAAAGAGGTAAGAATAATAAAAATAATAGAGATGCCATCAATTCCCAACAAATAAGATATTCCTAAACTTGGGATCCAAGTCCTCTCTTCTAAGAATTGAAAATTGGAGACAGTTGCATCAAATTGGGTCCATAAAAAACAGGCTAGTAAAAACGTTATACCTGTCGACCACAACCCCACAGCCTTTACATTCGTGGCCACCAATTCTTGATCCCCACGAACCAAACATACAAAAAGCGCCCCGATTAACGGCTGAAATATCAATATGCTAAGAACTGGCCAATCCATCAGATCACGGCTCCCCACAGAGCATAAAAACTCAATAGACAGGCGACGCCAATAATCATCACAAAAGCATAGTGGTAGATATAGCCTGTTTGGCCCTGACTCAATCTTTTGGAAGTCCTCAGAACTACGTCAGCAACTCCTTGGGGACCCAAGGCATCGATCACGGACTCATCGATCGCCCTCCACAAACCATAACCAACTCGCTTTAGAAAGTTTGTTAGAGCTACATCATATAGGTAATCAAAGAACCACTTTTTGACCAATAATTGGCGCACAAATGTTAGTCGGTTTAAATAGTGGATAAAACGCACCCGGTACTTACTGAACAGTAACCAACAACTCACCAGACCACCTAAGCTGACAATGACTGGAAGTAGTTTTACCCAAACTGGTGAGTGGTGCACAAACTTTATTCCCGCATGACTATCCGAGACATATAGTGCATTTCCCCAAAATAAATTGTTTCCCTCTACCATGCCTAAGCCAAAGTACCCCGCACCAACCGCTCCGATAGCCAAAAAAAAGAGTGGGATCATCATGGATTTAGGAGACTCGTGTATCCGCGCAAAAACCTTTTCATCTTCTCCAAATTTTCCGTGAAAACTCATTAAGATCACTTTAGCTGTGTAAAAAGCTGTCATAGCTACTACGGCTATTCCCAGCCAGAACACTAATGTCCCCGCCCATGTAGAGGAGGAATATGCGGATTCTAAAATGAGATCTTTTGAGAAATAACCCGAAAATGGAGGCAAACCAATTAGCGCCCACGACCCTATCAACATCATCCCGTACGTTGCTGGGATTAAACGCCACACACCACCCATTTTTCGCATATCCTGTTCACCGGATAAGGCATGAATTACCGAACCAGCTCCAAGAAATAAAAGCGCTTTAAAGAAAGCATGGGTAAACAAATGAAATATTGCTGCAGAATACGCAGAAAGGCCACAGGCAAAGAACATATAGCCTAGTTGACTGCAGGTTGAATATGCTACGACACGTTTTATATCCACCTGCACTAAAGCTATGCTCCCCGCCATGAAGGCCGTTAATCCACCCACTAGGGTAACCACCAACAGGGCTACTTCCGACAACTCAAATAAAGGAGAGCATCTAGCCACTAGAAAAACTCCAGCCGTCACCATTGTCGCCGCATGGATTAATGCCGAGACTGGAGTCGGCCCCTCCATTGCATCGGCCAACCAGGTATGTAAACCAATCTGGGCCGATTTACCCATAGCTCCAAAGAAGAGTAACAAACAAATCACTGTGATGGGATCGCAGGAAAATCCAAAAAGTGAGATTCGCTGCCCCGATACCTCTGGGGCAAGGCGAAATACATTTGCAAACTCTATTGTGCCAAAGACCATAAAGATGGTCGCAATTCCAAGGATGAGCCCCAGATCCCCTACCCGATTTACAAGAAATGCTTTCAGCGCCGCGGTATTTGCTGATTCTTTACGGCACCAAAAACCTATCAGCAAATAACTACACAGCCCCACACCTTCCCATCCAAAAAATAATTGAATAAAGTTATTTGATGTTACGAGGATTAACATTGAGAAGGTAAATAGAGACAGATAGCACATGAATCGTGGGACATGCGGGTCATTATTCATGTACCCTATGGAATATATATGAACTAATGCCGACACACTTGTCACAATAAAAATCATTAATGCACTTAATGAATCAATATAAATACCCCAGGAAGCCGAAAATGAACCTGACTCTATCCATTCAAAAAGCTGGACGGAATGAACCGTTCCATTGTTTATGGCTGTCGCTAAAACCCAGCAACTAATTCCTGCTGACAGTACAATGGAGACACAAGTAACTGCTTGTGCACCTTTCTTTCCCAAGGATCTGCCAAACAGAGCCACCAAAAGAGACGCAAACAAAGGAAGAAAAATGCACGCAAATACCACCGCATTCACCCCTTCATGAGGTTAATATTATCAACTTGAATAGATTTTTGGTGGCGGCTAAAGGCAACTAAAATAGCCAAACCGATGGCTATCTCTGCTGCGGCGACGGTCAAAACAAACATCGCGAACACTTGGCCTACTATATCTCCTAGATATACTGAAAATGCAACCAAATTCAAATTTACACCTAGCAAGATTAACTCTAATGACATTAGGATAGCGATAATACTCTTTCTATTGATGAATATACCAAAAACACCCAGTGTAAAAAGAATCGAAGCCAATATTAGATAGTGGGTTAAGCTAATGGTCATGTGGCACCACTGTACGGCTTGACTTTTTTTATCTCAATCGCATCTTGTTTTGTTCGTTCAATTTGTTTGCCAATGTCCTGCCTTCGAACTTCTTTGCCAGTTCTCAAAGTAAGAACAATGGCAGCAACCATTGCAACGAGTAGAATCAAACCAGACAACTGAAATAAATAAAAATATTTAGTATAAAGAACTCTACCTAACTCTTCGGTATTTGTAAGGCCAACTCGTGGTTCGGAGATCATCGCGGTTGGTGCTTCAAACGGGTTCAAAGAGAAAGAAAATGAAACCAAGAAGAATTCAGCTAAAAGTAGTGCTGTCAGAACTCCCCCAATAGGAAGATATTGCAAGAATCCGGATTTTATCTCGGCTGTACCAACGTT
>CACETT010000060.1 GCA_902562525.1 uncultured Alphaproteobacteria bacterium | reverse complement strand
TCTACCGTTTCGGTCAGGGCATTGAACCTAGCGCCATCACTGCAATGGAGTGGTATTGGAGGGCCGCCAGTCAGGGGCACGTGTTATCACAGGTCAATTTGGGTAGACTCTACTTGACTGGTCTGGGGTTAGCGGGCAATCCGTCTAAGGCGTTAATTTGGTTTCAATTAGCTGCCGAGCAAGGGAGCCCCTTTGGAGAATTTTATTTAGGGGTGCAATACCTTCAAGGCTCAGGAGTAAAGGCTGATCTTGAGTTAGCAAGAGACCTGCTTCTGAGTGCAGCGAACCAAGGTGTTAGGGAGGCCGCTTATGAATTAGCTCAGATCTACCGTGATGGAATTGGTCTTGATAGTAATGAGCTTGAAGCGGTCAAATGGTTTCGAATTGGAGCGCGGGCGGGACATCCAGGGTCCCAAAAAATAATGGGGTCTCTATACGAACAAGGGATAGTTGTAGAGGAGGATATGGCAAGGGCCTATTTTTGGTACTCTCTAGCTTCTGTCAACGGTGCCTCCAAGGCGCTTGCAGGGCGATCCCGGGTGATGTCACAGCTTAGCCCAGCGGAATTAAGCCATCTTAATGAGATTATTGGTCGATGGCGTCGGAGATGAAATATGGTCCTATCAGGTGAGCCGATCACGAGTATTTGGGGGTAACGTCAAAACAGTGTCCTGTGATATTTTTGTATTAGTGTATTTAATTAAGAGAATAATCCAATGACTCTAAACAACGAGAAAGCCCTCGTGCTGTTTTCTGGAGGTCAAGACAGCTCAGTATGTCTTGCTTGGGCCCTGAGTAAGTATGAGCGAGTTGAAACTGTATCTTTTAACTATGGCCAACGTCACGTTATAGAACTTGAATGTCGAAGGCGAATTCTTGACCTAATCCCAATACAATTTCCGCTGTGGGGCGAACGTCTTGGCAAAGATCATCTTATAGAGGTTCCAGCTTTGTCCCAAATTAGCACATCGGCTCTGACGGCGGATCAAGAAATCACTATTGACCCGGATGGTTTGCCAACCACTTTTGTCCCAGGGCGGAATATTATTTTTCTTAGTTTAGCGGCAGCAATCGCGTATCAGAGAGAGGCTAGGCATATCATTGGTGGAATGTGTGAAACGGATTTCTCAGGTTATCCAGACTGCCGTGATGATAGTGTTAAGGCTATGCAAGTTGCTTTAAATCTGGGAATGGATGCAAGGTTAGTAATAGAGACGCCATTGATGTGGCTCGATAAGGCCGAGACGTGGGCATTGGCTTATGCACTAGGCCAAGACCCCCTGATCCAACTGATTCTTGAGGAAACTCATACCTGCTATTTGGGGGAGAGGTCCGTTAGGCATTCCTGGGGCTATGGATGTGGTGAATGCCCAGCATGTGTGTTACGTAAGCGAGGTTATGAGAGATATATGGAAGGGTAGTTCCAGAAACTAACTCTTTAGGAGGCTGGACAGAGAGATTACATATAGTTGGTATAAAAAAATGAGGCGGCTTTTTTTAGGTGCTGGGAGATTGCGTGAATGGCGTATGCCGTAAAGGAAGTCTACTTCACTCTGCAAGGAGAGGGGGTTAATGCAGGAGCGCCTTCAGTTTTTTGTCGGTTCTCAGGGTGCAACTTGTGGAATGGATTAGAACCTGACCGTGCGGGAGCGGTTTGTAAGTTTTGTGATACGGATTTTGTTGGTATGGATGGCGCAATGGGTGGGCGCTATCTCTCGGCAGAATCACTAGGCTATTCTATATCGAAAGTTTGGAAAAAGAGTTGTTCGGCCCCCAGATTAGTCGTTTTCACAGGTGGGGAGCCGCTTCTTCAGCTTGACCAGGAGTTGGTTGATTGTCTTCATGGGTTGGGGTTTTCAGTCGCCATAGAAACTAATGGCACTATGTTACCGCCTAAGGGGCTAGATTGGATATGTGTAAGCCCTAAAGCTGGCGCCCCTTTGAAGTGTATTCAGGGTGACGAATTGAAGCTAGTTTTTCCTCAAATTGGACTTGAACCAGATTTTTTCCAAGATCTTGATTTTAATAATTTCTTATTGCAACCCATGTCCGGAAGTAATTTGGTGGCGAATACGGTCGCAGCGGCTGAGTACTGTTATGTTAACCCGAATTGGCTACTTAGTTTGCAGGTCCACAAGTTTGCGGATATTCCTTAGATCATCTGAGATTGAATTTCTTTCGAAACATCCTTTTGGTGAGGCCAGTTGTGAAGGTGGTAGAAAAGACTAAAGAGAACGGGGTCGAGACGACCAAAGATAAACTTTTGGGTGGACGGGTTTTATTGCTTCAACCTAAAAGGGGTTATAGGGCTGCCCTTGACTCAGTGCTCCTCGCTTCAGCCATTCCAGCGGTTGATGGGGATAGTGTTATGGATCTCGGCTCAGGAGTAGGTTCAGCATCCTTGTGTTTGGCCTATCGGGTAAAAGGATGCCAGATTGAAGGAATCGAAGTGCAACGACCTTTGGTTTCTCTTGGAATCCAAAATATATCTCTCAATGGCTTTGAGAAACGAATAAAGTTTGTTTTAGGAGATGTCTCTGAGGTTGGGAAGGTATGGGAGCGAAGATTTGATCATGTCATGATTAACCCCCCATATTTGCCAGTTGCAAGGGCGCAACCCACATCTAACCCAGATCGTGCCAAGATCGAAGTCGGAATAGGTCTTCGCGACTGGGTGTATGCGGCAGCATCACTTGTCAGGCATGCCGGCAGCCTGACTTTTATTCACCGTGCTGATCGGTTAGATGAATTATTGTCCAGTGTGCGAGAGGTTGCGGGAGATATAAATATATGCCCGATTTGGCCAAGTTTAGGAAAAGAAGCCAGGCGGGTGATAGTAAAAGGAAGAAAGGGTCGTCGAGGTCCAATGAAATTTTGTGCGGGCCTAGTCTTGCATGATGGTGAAGGTCAGTACACCATGTCGGCAAATCGGATTCTGTATTCGGGCGGAGCTTTGGACTTCTAAGTCTCTCGATATGGGCTTTGGAGTTGTGGCTATTGGTCGCATATTTAGTTGTGAAAGGTTAGCGTAATGAGAGTTTGGCCGTTTTCCCGGTCCGTTCCTAAGGTGGCTGTTTTAAGGTTATCGGGCGTTATTGCTGCTTCCGGAAGGCCTGTTTCTGGAGGACTGAGTGTAGCCTCTTTAGATCAATCTATCAGGCGGGCATTTTCAATGAGGGGGGTTAAAGCTATTGCTTTATCCATTAATTCACCCGGGGGTTCTCCTGTGCAATCTGCCTTGATAAGTAGTCGCATTAGAGCTTTGGCTTCTGAGAAAGGTCTTCCAATTTTTGCTTTTGTAGAGGATGTTGCCGCGTCGGGGGGATACTGGCTCGCCTGCGCAGCTGATGAGATCTTTGCGGATCCAAATTCAATTGTAGGTTCCATTGGGGTCATTTCTTCAGGTTTTGGCTTTCAGGAGGCGATTCATCGTATAGGTGTAGAGAGGCGGGTTTACTCTGAGGGCAAACACAAGGCTATGCTGGATCCTTTTAAGGCAGAAGATCCCGAGGGTATTGCCATGCTTAAGGGGATACAGAAAGAGATCTATGAGGGATTCATTGAGTATGTTCAGAAGCGCCGTGGGAAGCGACTCAATGGGGATACGGAAATTCTGTTTAATGGGGATGTGTGGACTGGGAAACGTGCGCTAGAGCTTGGCTTGGTTGACGGATTGGGAGACCTCTATTCCATTACCCGCGAACGTTTTGGAAAGGATGTCCGGATTAAATTTGTGGAGGCACCAAAAAATTGGTTCCGGAGGAAAATGGGGGTAGGCCAGAATGGCTTGCTAGATGGGCATTTCCCAGCCGAGTTGATAGACAATCTGTGGTCTCAGGTGGAAGCTCAAGCACTCTGGTCGAGATACGGGCTTTAGGGCTTATTTGAGAGTAGGGACCTCTTAATTAAAAATTGGATTTTTGGTTAATACGCTGGAAACGCTTGACCTTAGGGTCTGGACTGTTCAAATAGGGGTATGTTCGGATTTAGTATACAAAAGCTGCTCTTCACCATCGCTATAATTGTGATTGTATGGTACGGCTTTAAACTAATTGGGCGTATTGACAAAAAGCGTCGGGCGCAGGTTAAAAACGCCAGAAAACGCAGTCGGAAGCCCTCTTCGGCACTGGATGCTGAGGATATGGTTCAGTGCGCTCATTGCGGTACATATTATTCCGCGACGAAAGGGGCTAAATCTTGCGGCCAACCTGATTGTCCCTATCCTGGGTAAAATAGGGGTTAGGATGTGCAGGATTAAGGCAATTGATGATACGAGCATGATTGTGGCGGGTTTACTTCCGTGGCGTTGAGAGTTGATAATGATCAAATCTAAGTGTCATCCAAAATATCGTTATCTGGCTGGTGATTGAATAGTGTTGGGCCAGAAAAAAACCGCGACCGAAAAGTCTTTCCAGCAGTTGATTATGACGTTGCAGGGCTATTGGTCTTCGGCAGGGTGTGTATTGATGCAGCCTTACGATATGAATGTTGGTGCTGGGACATTTCATCCTGCGACTCTTTTGAGGAGTTTAGGGCCAGATCCCTGGCGGGTAGCATATGTTCAGCCGTGCAGAAGGCCAGCAGATGGCCGCTATGGGGTGAATCCGAATAGACTGCAGCATTACTATCAGTTTCAGGTGCTTTTGAAACCCTCTCCGAAGGATATACAACAGCTCTATCTAGATAGTTTGTTGGCCTTAGGGATAGACTATAGAAAGCACGACGTACGCTTTGTAGAGGATGATTGGGAGAGCCCAACACTCGGGGCCTGGGGTTTAGGCTGGGAGGTATGGTGTGATGGGATGGAGGTGTCTCAGTTCACTTACTTTCAACAGGTGGGCGGAATTGATTGTGAGGTCGTTTCAGGCGAGTTGACATACGGCTTGGAAAGATTGGCGATGTACGTTCAAGGGGTAGAAAATATATACGAGTTGGACTGGAATGGTGCTGGGGTGACTTATGGGGATGTGTTTCTCGAATCTGAACGACAATATTCTGTTTATAATTTTGAGAAAGCTAATGTCACAACCTTAAGGCGCAATTTTGATGATACCGAAGCCTCGTGTGCAGCTCTTTTAGAGGATGGTTTAGTCCTACCTGCGTATGATCAATGTATTGCGGCAAGCCATCTATTCAATTTACTTGATGCTCGTGGTGTCATTAGTGTTACTGAGCGCCAGGCGTATATAGGCCGTGTACGCGCTTTAGCGAGAAATTGTTGCGAATCTTGGTTGGCTTTCAGGCGCTTAAAGGGTTCGGGCTGATATG
>CACETT010000059.1 GCA_902562525.1 uncultured Alphaproteobacteria bacterium | reverse complement strand
CATAAATTGCCCGTCGCCAAGCTAACAAGTGCTCAGACATAGATGCCCCTTTACAATACCGCACCAAACAAAGAGTGCTAGCCCTAACCCTACCGCAATTCCCCCAAAAGTCCCAACAATTACTCTGGTCAACAGTGAGTGACGTTCATAACGTTACCTGCTGGAAGACTCGCTATCTAGACCATATGCCGTGTGCAATGATCGAAGGGCAAGCTCTGTGTACTCCTTAGCAATGAGCACACTCACCTTTATTTCTGAGGTAGAAATAACCTGAATATTAATGCCCTTTTCAGCCAATGTTTCAAACATTGTAGCAGCAACACCAGCGTGCGTTCTCATCCCCACACCAACCACGGAAATCTTGGTCACATTATCGTCTGACATCAGTTCTGCGTACTTAAGGGAAGATCTCGCGCCCTCTATCACCGATATGGCACTTTCGAGATCATTCTTACCCACAGTGAATGTCAAATCAGCTGACGCCCCATCCCCTGAAGCATTTTGAACAATCATATCAACGTTTATATTTGACTGCGACAGAGGGCCAAAAATTCCAGCAGCTATTCCGGGTTGGTCCGGAATATTTGTTAGTGTAATTTTTGCGTCATCACGGCTGAATGCTATACCACTTACAATTTGTTGTTCCACTCCTGAATCCTCATCCACTAACAAAGTTCCTGGCAGATCATGGAAAGTTGACAACACCTGAACCACGACCCGATGGCGCATAGCCAGCTCCGCCGCGCGGCTCTGCAATACCTTTGCCCCCAACGATGACAGCTCTAGCATCTCCTCATACGTGATCTTGTCAAGCTTACGGGCTTTTGCCACGATCCGCGGATCGCTAGTATAGACCCCGTCAACATCGGTATAGATATTACATAAATCTGCCCTTATAGAGGCGGCAAGAGCTACAGCCGATGCGTCCGATCCACCTCGGCCCAAAGTTGCCACCCTATTGTCCTGATCGACACCTTGGAAGCCTGGAACTACCGCGACCACCCCCTGAGCCAAGCTACCAGCTATTGCCTCTGTCTCGATTTTCTCAATATGAGCTCTGGCATGTTGGAGATCAGTCCGAATCGGCAATTGCCACCCCAACCAGGATTGCGCCTGAATATTAAGCTTTTGAATGGCTAGTGCCATTAAGCCTGCCGTTATTTGCTCCCCAGCTGAAACCACAACATCATATTCACAAGGATCTAGATTGTCGCTTATTTCCTCGGCCCATCCGGCCAATTGGTTTGTAGTACCCGACATCGCGGAGACCACTACTGCTACTTCATGCCCGTCTCCCACGGCCTGAGCGACGAGCCTAGCTGCATTATTTATTTTCTCAATATTGGCAAGCGAGGTGCCACCAAATTTTTGGACGATTCGAGCCATTTAAGAGTGATTCCCGACGAGTCACTGCCAACTGAATGTGTTATCATAAAAATGTTACAGTAAATTACTTCGCCCTGAGCGGCGAAGCAACCTAGGATACAGTGTGAATTAATTGATGCCTCCATCAGATAAGAATCTTCGTCGAACAGTAGATAGGGAAGAAATAAGCCGATTTGATACCATGGCTGACAAATGGTGGGACCCTGACGGGCCCTCCGCTATGCTATTGAAACTTAATCCTCTTCGTCTCTCATTCATTCTCAATAGCTTGGCACCAGTGATAGTTAACCGAACTGGGGGGCCCGATGCTCTTGGTGGTATCCAACTGCTCGATGTTGGCTGTGGGGGAGGCATCTTATCCGAGCCCATGGCAAGGCTCGGAGCTAACGTAACAGGAATTGATGCGTCGGAAGCCAACATCAGAATCGCGCGAGATCACGCGCAGCAAATGAACCTAAAAATTAACTACCAATGCCAAGCTTTGGAAGAGCTACACAGCACAGGGCAAAAATTTGAAGTTGTTACCGCAATGGAAGTCCTTGAACACGTGGCTGATAAGGCCATTTTTTTGGAAACATTATCACTAGTTCTGAAACCTGGTGGGTCCTTGTTCCTCTCAACCTTTAATAAGACATTAAAATCTTACGTCGCCGCAATTCTCGGCGCCGAGTATCTGCTCAGGCTGTTGCCTCGCGGAACCCATCAATGGGAGAAATTTACCCCCCCATCCAAAATAATCCAAAGCTTATTAACCCATGGATTAAAACCAATGCAAATTAGAGGAGTCGGATATGCCCCGTTTTTCAACACTTGGACCCTAACTAGAGATCTAAGCGTGAGCTACATCCTTCACGCCTCAAAACCGTTGAATCAATCCTGATTTATCTACCATCGTACTGAAGCAGCGCTTGAGATAATCGGAATACATCACTTTCATCGTTATAAAGGTGCGTCGATATTCGGAGCCATAGGGAACCACCGTGAATGAAAATAGGAACTTCGATCTTATGTGCCCTTAAAAGCCAGTTGTGTAACGTCTCTGGGCCCGCCGCTTCCAGCACTGAGTTTTCCGGCAGCCTCACGGCTACCATGGCCCCGGTCATGTCGCTAACAGCGCCCCTCTCAGTGTGCCAATCGGAGGCTAACTGTTCCCCAGCCCAGTTGGCCAAACTACACATGTAGTCTCTGCCCGCTTTTTCCCCAACTTGCGACCAGAAATCGAGAGCATCCCCGATCGAAAGCCATGCCGATGGATCACGAGTTCCAGTCCATGAAAATTCGTTCCAAAAACCCCTTCCATAACTTGTAGAAATTGTGGCGGGGTGGGTCGCCCGGGACTTGTCGGCAGCCGCCACAAGAAACGCTGCACCTTTTGGAGCGAGCAGCCACTTGTGGCAATTCCCTACATACCAATCTGCCCCTATTTCCGATACCCCCAGATCAAGCATACCAGGAGCGTGGGCCCCATCCACGATAACTGAAGAACCCACCCTCTGGCAGGCACGAACTAAGGCTTTTAATGGCATGACAACTGATTGTTTTGAGCTGACATGATCAAGCACTACGAGACGCGTACTCCCCGTTAAGTATGGCTCAAAAGCATCAAGTATTTCAGTTCCTGACCTGACAGGCCAGGGCAACGCCACCCTATTGACACGGGCACCAACCCTGCCACATAAGTGCAAAAATATATTGGCAACACCTTCATGGGTTTGGTCTGTTAAAAGAACTTCATCATCCGGAGACCGAATGATCGAGTGGGCCACTCCGCTAATCGCCTCCGTGGTGTTGCATGTGAAAACCAGCTGACCCGGGGATGCCCCAACGAAATTGCTCAGCCGCTCAGCAAGCTTTTTCAATTCTGGATCTAGGACTTGATTGAGAAACATAACGGGTTGAGCCTCAAGCTCTCGCCGCCACTTTTCCTGGGCCCAAAAAAACCCTCTTCGGAACAGCCCCAAATGCACCGTGATTAAGAAAGGTTAATTCTTCATTTAAAAACCAATCTTGGAGAATCCCCCTACCAAATGAAGCCATTTAAGTTTCCCAGTCCAAGTGAGAAGCAGCATATGGCTCGAGCAAAACTAAACCCCTACGAATCTCTCTCAACTATCAGTCGGAGGTAGCCAAGGGATTGAAGCAACCGGAACCCCCTCATCTTTCAACTCTTTTGCCTCTTCATTAGTCGCCTCCCCGTATATGCTCCGCTTTCCAGCCTCCCCATAATGTATCTTCCGGGCTTCCTCAGCAAATTGAGGGCCAACATAATCACTGGTTCGCTCAATCTCTTTTTGTAGGGTGCGACAGGCGTCGAGAACGCGGGCCATCGCCTCGGTCTCTTTGGCTGCTTTTTCAGAATTGGGAGTCTTTTTAGCTTTTCCCGTTGCTATGTTGGGAGCCATAGGCGCCTTTTTTATTTTTCGGTCACCACAAACTGGGCAATCGACTTTCCCACCATTTCGCTGTTTTTCAAAGGCTTCACTATCCGCGAACCATGCTTCAAAGACATGCTCATTCGCGCAACGTAAATCAAAAACTATCATAAAAGGGCCTTACCCATCCCAGATATGGGAACTTTTCTCTCTCAGAGGAGTACATGCCACCATATTATGCATGAATTCAAGCCCCATGCTATCCTCCCCCGAGCAGATTAAGAGATTGGCTCAGAGACTCCTTAAGGCTAGTAGGGGACATTTACCAAACAAAGATATGGGGAAACCAGAATGGTAAACCAGAATTTCACTACATCCATTGAGCCCTCCTGTTGGTTGCAACGGCATAGCTCACTAATACCACACTCCGGCCCAATTCTTGATATTGCAGCCGGTTCAGGCCGTCATACCCAATATCTTTTGGATAAAGGCCACGTAGTTATTTCTATCGACAAAGATGTATCTCGTTTGGCCCGGATCAAGAGTTCGCGTCTATTCATCGCCCGGGTGGATCTTGAAACTCCCAAGCCTTGGCCGTTCAAGAATGGTGCATTCGCCGCAATTATAGTAACAAATTATCTCCATAGACCCTTATTGCCCCAAATCATCAACGGATTAGCAGTTGGAGGCCTGCTGGTTTATGAAACATTCGCTAACGGCAATGAAAAATTTGGGAAACCAACTAATCCCGACTATTTACTGAAAGCTGGGGAACTAATTCAGCTCACACTGGGACATTTACATATATTGGCGTACGAAGATTTAACTGTAGACCAGCCAAGACCGGCCCAAATACAAAGAATTGTCGCATCCAGACCTACCTTACACGAATAACAGTCAGACAAGCCTAAATCCATGCCTCTACATGACTACCTTATAATCACGATCATGCTGCAGACTGGGCAATGATGACCTCGTTTGACTGACCAGCCCCAACTCCAGATCGGCTATAATGAAACAAGGATCCTCATCGGCCTCCTGCATGATAGTGCCAGTGGGATCTACAACCAATGAGTGACCATAAGTCCGGCGCTTCCCGTAGTGCCGCCCGCACTGCGCCGAAGCAACAATGAAACAGCCAGTTTCTATTGCACGAGCCCGTAATAGAATATGCCAGTGGGCCCTGCCTGTTGGGCGAGTAAAAGCTGATGGAACACCTATAATACTTGCCCCCGCCTTAGCTAGGCTCCGATACAAATGGGGGAACCGCACATCATAACAAATGGTCAGCCCCAAAATACCCCACGGGGTCTCTGCAATACAGCCCTCTGTCCCGGCCACGTAATTGTCTGATTCGCGGTACCGCTCCCCATTGGACAAATCTACATCAAACATGTGTATTTTATCGTATCGCGAAACTATATTCCCACACGTATCTAATAGGAACGATCTATTGGCCAAACCGCCATTTTCAAGCTTAACAGCCAACGAGCCGACGGATATCCAAACATGCAATCGGGCCGCGAGCGACCTGAAAGCCGACAATGCCGCATGGCGCTCCTCTGGGGCTGCGGCCTCACGCATAACCGCACCAGGGCCTAGGAGACCCACGTTTTCTGGCAAAAAA
>CACETT010000058.1 GCA_902562525.1 uncultured Alphaproteobacteria bacterium | reverse complement strand
ATCGTAAGCAAAAATTTGGGCACCGGCATCCTGCAAAAAAGAAATAATATCGATACTTGGAGCATCTCTCATATCGTCCGTATTGGGCTTAAAGGTTAACCCCAATACTGCTATCTTACGCCCCACTACGTTGCCTTCACAGGCATCAATTACTTTTTTAGCCATTTGCTGTGGCCGCTCACTATTGACCGAAATAACCGTATCAACAATCTTTGGCGTAGCGTTAAAATCGCGCCCCATTTGCACCAGAGCCTCGGCATCCTTAGGAAAGCAACTGCCTCCAAACCCGGGGCCCGCGTGTAAAAATTTAGGCCCTATTCTGCCATCCAACCCCATACCCTTTGCAACATCTTGGACATTGGCTCCCGTGGCCTCACATAAGTTAGCCACCTCATTTATGAACGTTATTTTTGTCGCTAGGAAGGCATTAGAAGCATATTTAGTAAGTTCAGCTGTCCTCCGATCTGTAAACAAAAAGGGCGTATCACGTAAAAATAGCGGCCTATAGAGCTGCCGTAATACGGAACGCGCCCTTTCCGAAGCTGCACCGACAACAATTCGATCAGGCCGCATGAAATCTTCTATTGCAGAACCCTCTCTCAGAAACTCAGGATTTGACGCAACGTCAAATCCAATTCTAGGTTTTAGATCTGGTCGCGCCGTAGCAATCGTCTCCTCTATCTCATCCCCGGTACCCACTGGGACAGTTGATTTTGTAACCACTACTATGCCATGCGGCAAATAAGGGGCCATCTCCTTAGCCGCTGCATACACATAGGATAGGTCCGCATGACCGTCACCCCTTCGGCTTGGAGTACCGACAGCTATAAAGGCGGCAACTGACCCGTCAAAGGCGCTCTCAAGGTCTTGGGTAAAGCTAAGCCGGCCAGACTCTAGATTAGAGCGCACAAGATCATCCAAGCCCGGCTCATAGATAGGCACTTCCCCCTGTTTTAACTGTTCCACCCGACTGTAGTTCTTATCTACGCATATCACTTCAAGCCCAAACTCCGAGAAACAAACTCCTGACACCAATCCAACATAACCAGTTCCCACCATTGTGATTTGCATTTATTTATCTTCCCCATTCTCCAGGCTGCTCAATGCAAAGCGCTCAACTACTTTTTGAGCTCGCATGCTTAGATCTGGTCGACCCAAAAAACAGGCAATATTTGCCTCTAATAAACCCACCTTCTCGCCACAATCATACCGAACCCCAGAAAACCTCAACCCATAAAAATCTTGCTGTAAAAGCAATGTATCCATGGCCTCAGTAAGCTGGAGCTCTCTGCCACTCCCGGTCCCTTGTTGCCGCAACGTTTCAAATATCCCGGCATCAAGTATGTACCTACCAACGATAGCAAAATTAGAAGGGGCCTTTTCAATTGAAGGCTTTTCAACCATAGCCGTTACCTTCAATAAGCCATTTAGGTATTCATCGACTTTAAGCATTCCATACATATGCGTTTGCTGGGGCTCCACCTCGACCACTGCGATAAAATTTCCGCCAACCTCCCCATATTTATCCACCATTTGTGCCAGACAGGACACCTCAGATACTACCAAATCGTCCGGCAGCAGGACCGCGAATGGATCCGCTCCCACAACTTCCTGCGCACATAGGACTGCATGGCCGAGGCCAAGAGGTTCATTCTGGAAAACAAATTCAATATTCAGCCGAGATGCTTCATTCTCGTTTTCTTTTCCCTCGAAGATAGCCTCAATATTACCTTTATCCGAAAGATACTTCACAATGATATGTTTATCTGGGGAGACTACAAAGATTAAATCTGTAATTCCTGCATCAACTGCCTCTTCTATAGCGTAGTCAATCAATGGCTTATCCACTATAGGCAGCATCTCTTTTGGAACAACCGATGTCACCGGCCGGAATCTAGTCCCGAGACCCGCTACCGGAAAAACTGCCTTTTTCACTGACATCATGCACACTACTCTATGTTTACGCGTCGCTCACGTTGAACCAACTCTAGGTCGGAGGCAACCATCTCCCTGACCATATCGGCAGACGATGTTTTGTGCTCCCATCCAAGACATCTTTTGGCCTTACTAGGATCCCCCAATAAATACTCAACCTCTGTTGGCCGAAAGTATTTCGCATCCACGCCTATCTCATTAATTCCAGAACCCTTCCATTCAAGCACCCGTCCTACCTCCTTGAAGGAAAACTCAGCAAAATCACGAACACTATGTTCCGTTCCCGTAGCCAACACGTAATCACCTACAATTTCTTGCTGTAACATTAGCCACATACCTTCAACATAATCTCTTGCGTGCCCCCAATCCCTAACAGCATTCAGGTTACCCAGGAATAACAATTTTGTAGGCCCAATTCGATGGCGGCTACTGCACGTGTTATTTTACGACTAACGAAGGTCTCGCCACGTACCAGACTTGCATGATTAACTAAAATTCCATTGGATGCATGTATCCCATACGCTGTTCGATAATTCTTACACACCCAGTAAGCGTAAAGTTTTGCCGCAGCATATGGAATCTGTGGCGCAAAACGAGTGTTCTCTGTTTGCGGGGTCTCCGAAACCGCGCCGTACAATTCTGACGTTGAGGCCTGATAAAATCGACATTTTGTTTCTAGTTTGAGCAATCGAATTGCCTCAGGAAGCCTCAGGGTGCCTAGAGCATCGGCATTTGCTGTATATCCCGGCGTATCAAAGCTTACCTTGACATGGCTTTGAGCTCCAAGGTTATAAATCTCGGTGGGATTAATTTCTTGAATTAACCTAATTAAGTTTGTCGCATCGGTCAAATCCCCGTAATGAAGATGAAATCTTGACTCGTTCTCATGGGGATCCTGATACAAATGGTCTATGCGACCTGTATTAAATGACGAAGATCGGCGCTTCACTCCATGAACCTCATAACCTTTAGATAAAAGTAATTCTGCAAGATAGGAGTCATCCTGTCCTGTAACGCCTGTGATTAAAGCGACGTCGCCCATATTTCTATTCCCTCAATAAACATGGCCCAGACTCTTGTGTGTTAATTTCACAAAGATGAAGATTTTAATAAGCTCTTATTACGATATTAGGCGTTTGCAGGATAGGCAACATCTTCAACAAACAGTTGCGCTTCCTGCCTCCCCCCCCCACGTGTTGATGCGCAGCGAACCGGCAACATGAAGAAATTTAGCCGTCAGCAATGCCTGACCCATTGGACGATCCGATGCTCTAAAAGCGATGCCCTTAAGTCTATCTCCACCCTCGGACCCAAAAATACACCTAACGTGACTTCCATCCCCAACTTTATCAGCCCGCACCACTCGCAGGTTTTGGAAAGCAATCCTTGGCCGGGGATTTCCAGCACCAAATGGGCCGACGTTATCAAAACTCTCTACCAACTCAGCACTTACACCAGAGACCCCCAAAACAGCATCCAATTCCAAAAATATGGGCTTTGAATTACCACTATTTGCCGAGACTCGGCGTTCTAAAAAGCCCCGCAATTCAGGCAATTTATCTGCTCTTAAGGTAAACCCAGCTGCCATTGGATGGCCGCCGCCGCTTTCCAGAATCTCGGCCTGGCAGGCACCAGTAATCAAATTACCTATATCAACCCCCCGCACTGATCTGCCAGAACCCTTGGCCAGACCCCGGTGCACCGAAATTGCCAAACTCGGCCTCCTGAAGCGCTCTGCAAGGCGGCTCGCAACCAAACCAATTACGCCTGGGTGCCAGTTGCGACCTTCCACCACAATCACCTCAGCGGAATCCAGCCGACCTTCAACCTGAGCGAATGCTTCCTCTAGATGGAGGGCCTCAATAGCCCGCCTCTCCTCATTAAGTGTGTCTAACCGAGTGGCGAGGTCACAAGCGACATCCGGATCCTCTGTCGTAAGTAACTGGTGCCCAAGGTCCGGATCACCCACTCGCCCCCCCGCATTTAATCTTGGGCCAAATACAAATCCCAGATGGTAACTATCCGGGTACCCTTCTAATCCCACTATATCCCCAAGGACCGCTAAACCCAGATTACGTCTTTTTGCTAACACCCGTATTCCTTGCCTAACTAAGGCCCTATTGAGGCCCCTCAACGGCACCACATCACATACTGTACCCAGAGCCACCAAGTCCAACCATGAAAGTAGATTTGGCTCAGCAATATCTCCAAAAAATCCGCGTAGACGAAGGGAACGGTTAAGAGCTACTAGAAACAAAAAAACTACCCCGACAGCAGCCAAAGCACCCTGCCCACTTCGATCATCCATACGGTTGGGGTTTACTAGAGCTGCACATTTTGGGACTGAGGGCCCACTAGAATGGTGATCCAGAACTATAACGTCCAAGCCCACCGTTTCGGCAAATGCCAATGCATCGTATGCAGTTGTGCCGCAGTCAACAGTTAAGACCAATTCTGCTTTCCTTTTGAGCAGACTTTGGAATGCTCCTATGCTAGGTCCATACCCTTCTTTTACACGATCTGGGATGTAGATCTCTAAATCGAACCCGATTGCCCCAAAGTACCTTTTGAGCAGAGCCGAGGATGTTGCTCCGTCCACATCATAATCCCCGAATACCGCAATCTTTTGGCTCTTAACCAAGGCCTCAATCACACGGTCCACCGCTTTATTCATATCCAACAGTGTTGAAGGATCCGGCAGTTCATCTCTAAGTTTGGGATTCAAAAAACTTTCAGCATTCTGCAAATCGACAGATCGGGCGGCCAGCACCTGGCCCACTATGCTCGGTACATTCAATCTCTGCGAAATAGCTAGGCCTTTTCTATAGTCACAGCTTCGTGTCTTCCAGAGTAATCCGCTGACAGATTCCAGAACCCCAAACACTGGTTCGGCGGAAGCATCAGCCATTTTACGCCTGACTGGAAGTAAATAGCGTTTTTCTGGTTAAATCATGTTGCCCACTGATTACACGCACGGTCCCCGTTTTCGAACGCATCACCAGAGATTCTGTACTAGCCGATATTGAACTGCGCCGCACACCGCGCAACATAGAACCGTCTGTCACACCAGTTGCAGCAAACATTACTTGACCGTGGGCCAACTCACTGAGCTCATACTTCTTAGACAAATCCTGAATACCCAGTTTTACGGCACGACCGCGTTCTTCATCATTACGGAATACAAGCCGGCCCTGCATTTGGCCCCCTATACACTGCAAGGCTGCCGCAGCCAAAACCCCTTCAGGAGCGCCACCAATACCCATGTATATATCAATCCCCGTGTCATCCCTCGCTGTCGCAATCACCCCAGCAACGTCGCCGTCTTGGATTAACTGGATGCGAGCCCCAGCCTGTCGGGTATCCGAAATGATTTCTTCGTGGCGAGGGCGATTAAGAATACATGCGACAAGATCCGAAACATCCTTGCCTTTGGCCCTTGCTAAGTTTTGAAGGTTTTTTGATGTTCCCTCGTCCAAATCAACAACATTAGGTGGGCTACCCGGACCGATAGCTATTTTTTCCAT
>CACETT010000057.1 GCA_902562525.1 uncultured Alphaproteobacteria bacterium | reverse complement strand
CTCGGCAAGTATTTCACCCCTCTCCCGTGACCTCAGGGTAACGTAATTCTCTATAATCAGACGAAGCGCCAGCAAGCGACGATTTGACGCCAAAAGGCCAACAAAATTCTTGGTGAGAGGTGTCAAATCTAACTTCTCAGCCAACACATTCATAACCCTGGCTTGATCAGCCCTCCCCGAAATCGGACTACTCACCAGGCGTCGCAAATCTGGGCTCTCATCATAGGCCGCACTCAGTTTTAAGAGGTCGGCTGCCGTCTCGTCCAACAAACCCTTAGCTTTAGCCAAATCAAATAAAGCGCTGGCATACCTGGCAGCAAGGCCTGACATGCCAATAGACGTACTAGCCACTCACAACCCCCAGATGTTCAATAAATCAACCAACTATCTGTAAAAAATACGTATTTCAGCATGCTTGGCCCTGTTTGCCAGGCTCGCGTCCAACCGTGGCGTTAGGTAACACAGTAGGGGAGCTCTTGCAATATCACTCATCATATTAGGAGCTTAATTTAGCTCGGTTACATAAAGGTGTAGGGATCCACATCAACCCTGACCGATACCTCCTTTGACCACTTTATTCTACCCAGCCATGACCTTAGAAGGGCCTGCAATCCAAACTTGCGGGGGGTTCGAACTAAAAGTCGAAACCTGTATTTGCCTCTAAGAAGCGATATTGGCGCAGGGGCCGGCCCAAAAATCTCAAACCCGCTCACCACAGGGGCTTTTCTGACCAGCATTCGGGCAACTTCGAGGGCATACTGTTGCCTCGCTGACGCAACTATCAAACCTACTAGACGAGTAAAAGGGGGCATACCTGCCTCTCTCCTTGCTTCCAACTCCTCCCTAACAAACTTATCTCTATCGCCCTGGATTAAGGCAGCCATTACTGGATGTTCGGGTAAATAGGTTTGCAATATTGCTCGGCCTGGCTTTTCCTCTCTCCCTGCTCTACCAGAAACCTGAGATAGTAATTGCATGCTTCTCTCACCGGCGCGCAGGTTCCCGCCGGATAGGCCAAGGTCGGCATCGATCACACCGACAAGGGTTAAGGACGGAAAATGGAACCCCTTAGTCACCATCTGTGTCCCAATCAAGATATCTATATTGGCGGCCAGCATATCCTGAACCAAAGCTTTTGCTTCGTCCCCACTCGTTATTGTATCACTCGTCATAAGGCGGACCCGTGCCTCAGGAATAAACTTGTTTACCTCTTCAGCCAAACGCTCGACCCCGGGGCCACAAGCTACCATGCTGTCGACTGCGGCACATCGGGGACAGCACGTCGGCCGAATCTCCTGGTGACCACAGTGGTGACACGTCAGGAGGGAACTCTCCCTATGTTCAACCAACCAAGCACTGCAAGATTTACACTCAATTCGAAAACCACAAGACCCACACAAAGTCAGAGGAGCATACCCACGACGATTTAGAAAAAGCAAAGTCTGAGACCCTGCCTGCATCGTTTGTCTTAATGCTTTATCTAGTCTTGGAGAAATCCATCTCCCCCGGGTTGGCCGGTCCAAACGCATATCAATTGCTTCCACATCCGGAAGACTAGCAACACCAAAGCGGCGGGGCAGCGATAATTTTTCGTAGCGTCCGACATCAACATTACGATGTGTCTCGAGAGAGGGGGTGGCCGACACCAAAATAACAGGGCACGAAGCAAATTTCCCTCGCATGACGGCAACGTCTCTCGCGTTATACATGACGCCTTCTTCTTGTTTGTAAGACGGATCATGCTCCTCATCCACAATTATCAAATCTAGCTTTTGGAATGGCAAAAACAAGGCCGATCGTGTTCCCACGAACACTCCCGGCCTGGATGAGCTTGCCTGCCTCCAGGTCTCGCGACGAGTCGCCGCGCCAATTTCCGAGTGCCATGCCCAAGGCCGCACGCCAAAACGCAACTGAAAGCGCCTAATCCAATCCTCCGTCAAAGCAATTTCAGGGATTAAGATTAGCGCTTGCCCCTCCCCTCGTATGGCTGCGGCTATTGCTTCAAAATAAACCTCTGTTTTCCCGGCTCCGGTTACCCCATCAAGCAACTTAACTCCGGACTTACAGTCGGCTACCGCCCGACGCAAAGCACGGGCAGGGTGTTCCTGATCAGGTGACAATTGAGGTCCTCGGTAGTCCGGGTTTGGTGGTTCTTGGTCGGGCGGTAACTGAATATACGAAACCACAAGGTGCCCCTCATTCTCTAACTGCTGGACAACACCCGGGCTAACGCGGGCACTTCGCACGATATCTCGGAGAACACACGGCCCGCAGTTGCTTAACACCTCAAAAACCCTAGCCCTCTGAGGGGTTATTCGTGCGGGGCGGCTCCCGCTATCCTGGTAACCCCTTAAAGGCTTTCGTTCCTGAAGCGCTGAAGGCGCACTAAGTGCCATCCGAAGCACAAGCCCTGGGGAAGCCAAGTAGTAGTTTGCTACCCAGTCGATAAGACGGCGTAGTTCGGCACTAAGCCCACCCGTTGGCCTTCTGCCCAATAATGGTTTAATTTTTATAGAAGGCCCCGCGCGGGAGCCAGGCCCCCACACCACTCCCAATACCCGACGGTTTCCCAGCGGGATGTCTACGATATCTCCTGGAAGTACTTTTAACTCCTGGGGAACTGCATAATCGTAGAGCCTTGAGGGCGGCACAGACAACAACACCGACACAATTCTGTTGTTTTCTTCTTCCACAAGGCTAGCAGTCATTTCAACCATACGTTAATCTGTTCCCTACAGAATAGTATTTCCAGTCGTCCAAGTAACGGGATTATTAATGGAATTCTTTATCGATACCGCCGACGTAAATGAAATAGCAGAGCTGGTTGAGACAGGCCTTGTAGATGGTGTCACTACAAACCCATCGTTGATGGCCAAAACTGGACAGTCCTATCAAGACACGCTGGCTGCAATCTGTGATTTAGTAGACGGCCCCGTGAGCGCTGAAGTGACAGCCCTAGAGCCGGAGGCCATGCTTCAAGAGGGCCGGCATCTTTCAAAAATTGCTGAGAACATTGTTGTAAAGGTTCCACTTACCTGGAATGGCCTTCGAGCCTGTAAAATGCTCCGCGACGAGGCGATTCAGGTGAATGTGACCCTTTGCTTTTCGGCTTCTCAAGCACTGCTGGCAGCAAAAGCAGGAGCGACCTATATTTCGCCATTCGTGGGCAGGCTAGATGATCTCGGCCAGAATGGAATGGAATTAATAAGGGTTATCTCGGAAATATATGGACAGTACAAACACTCTCTCCAGACCAAAATCCTTGTCGCCTCCGTGAGAAGTCCACTTCATGTTGTTGAGGCGGCCCGATTAGGAGCACAGGTAGTAACTGTTCCTGCAAAAGTCCTAAAACAGATGGCCCAACACCCATTAACTGACAAGGGTTTGGAAGCCTTCTTGAAAGATTGGGCTAAAACAGGTCAATCCATTCTTTAACGTGCCAATCACCCTCCCACAGCCGGACGCACTTAACGGCCCACTAAACAAGCTCGAACCAAAACGCCACTGAATGCACCTAGCCAAATAGAAAACTTAACTATCCACAACCAACACGTTGTTTAATCCAAGAACCTAGGCTGAAGCCGCATCACCTTCGCCAACCTCATCGCCCCTAGAAGCAGGCCCATCAGAGGAGCCACTGCTAGCTGGCTCTTGGTTCCCGGCTGCAGCCGAGGCTTTATCGTCACGCTCGCGACCAGCCTTGGCGCGTCCTTCATTCGAGCCCTCAACATTCTGAGGGGCCTGCGACGCCATAACACGATAATAGTGTTCTGCATGCTGGAGATAGCTTTCAGACGCCACCCTATCCCCCAAAGATAGCGCATCGTGCGATAATGACTGGTATTTCTCGTATAGCTGCGAAGCCTTACCTCTAATTTTTACATCTGGGCCATTACTCTCTATCGAATGGCTCGACCCATGGGACCCGCGCCGACCATTAGAACGACCCCGATGCCGCTTAGAACTGTGATTTTGTTTCATCACCTACTACAACATTTTCTGCATTGTTATTTCCAGGACGCACTACGCTCGCAGCACAAGTCTCTTCAAGGTTGTGCCCCCCGATCTGGCAAGTCCTGTTGGGAAAAACGAGCGACACTGGAATTAACCAGGTAGCTAGTCACCAAACCAATCCTGTCTACGTTAGCTTTTACCGCCCCTGTTTCCAAGCTTTTTCTTCATGGCAATTTCTGACCCCAAATCAGGAAATATTACAAGGAAAATACTAAACACCTCGTAACCCCGGATAAATCCTTCTTTTCGCCGCGTTGTTGGAGGCCAGATTTGGAAAAAATATCTGTCACCGAGGAGGCTTGTCCTAGGCCAATCTCCAGGCAAACCTTCCCATCATTGGCCAAAAGATCTGGCAATTGGTCAGCCAATAACCTGTAACAGGCTAGGCCATCCCTGCCACCGCTTAAAGCAACAACTGGCTCATAATGAGCCACCTCGGGCATAAGCGCCGAGACCTCCCCCGCTTCCACGTAAGGGGGATTGCACACGACTAGGTCAAAACCAAAATTCAGGCAGGAACCCCAATCAGATCTGATAAAAAGAGCGCGATCCGAAAGCCGAAGATTCGCTGCATTATGTTTCGCATATTCCAATGCCTTTGAACTAATATCAGCGCCCACGCCCCAAAGAGGAGGACGCTCTGACAAGAGCGATAGAAGAAGACAGCCACTGCCCGTCCCTAGATCCAGAACACTCGTATTAATCTTGTCACGCGGCAGAATCTCTAATGCCGTTTCAATTAAGCACTCACTGTCAGAACGGGGAATGAGACAGCCCTTCCCAACTAAATACTCCTGGCTCCAAAATTCCTGTTTCCCACTAATATATGCAAAAGGTTCGTGGGCTAGTCGTCTGTGCAGAAACTCAATAATTCTTTTTTGATCCCTCCTACAGATAGGTTCCTCAACATGAAGCCATACCTGTTCGAGGGGCCATTCCAATGCAACTGAAACAAGCAACCGAGCCTCGGCCTCGGGATTGCTTATCCCTGCCGCTCGGATCAACGGACTAATAGTCGCGAGCATGCCACCGACAACCAACGGCCAATCCTCAGACACTAGAGAGCCATTAATGATTCTCTTCACCTATCTCTGCTAGCCGCTGAGCAGTATCCTCAGCCGCCAAGGCATCAATAAAGTTGTTTAGTAATTCGCCGGCAAGCATCTTTTCGATATCGAATTCACTGATGTTTACCCGGTGATCAGTTACCCGACCTTGCGGGAAGTTGTAGGTTCTCACCCTCTCCGATCTATCCCCACTACCAACCTGGGACCGCCTCGCCGCGGCACGTTTCTCGGCCTGATCAAGGCGCTCCTTTTCATAGAGCCGCGCACGAAGGATTCGCATGCCTTTTGCTTTATTTTTATGTTGTGATTTTTCGTCTTGTTGAGACACTACAATCCCCGTGGGAAGATGAGTTATTCGGACAGCGCTATCTGTAGTATTCACAGACTGGCCACCTGGGCCGCTTGCCCGAAATACGTCAACCCGTA
>CACETT010000056.1 GCA_902562525.1 uncultured Alphaproteobacteria bacterium | reverse complement strand
TATGTAACTCTTGACGCAGACATGTACGACAAAGCACTACAGCCCACCCAAGGGCTAATCCGAGTCCCAGATGGTCCAGGCCTGGGCCTGGATCCTAATCCCGCCTTTATAAAAAAATATAGGATTGATTAGACATCAGGATCGATGCCATTGAGAACCTTATGCGTTAATCGCTGTAGTTAACAAAAAACCAGCGATGATCATGAAACCAATTGTTGCCAAGGTCACCCATACAAGGCCGTAGTCAGTAGAATTCTGTTCCTCAGACATGCTCACTCCTTCTTCCACTCAAGCTCGGATTCTAGCCTACCTAAATATCAATCTCTAGCGGTAAATAGCACAAAAAAAATGTTATAGTTCCGCTGACAAATACCACTTCTGATTATTAAGGTTTTCGTCTTATCCATGGTTGGAATAAATTTATAGCTGAAAAGTACAATAGAGGGTACAGCAAAAAAAATGGCAGATTTACGCAAAAACCGAGTGAAGCACAAGCTAAATTCAGGGGAAAGTGCTGTTGTTCTGATGGGGCTTGATAGCTCAGATGCCATAGAACAATGCGGACCAGGAGATCATGACGGAGTCTGGTTGGAGGGCGAACATGGGGGAGTTGACTTTAGCGAGCTCGCTCAACTGACAAGAGCCTGTGATCTCTGGGGAAAAACATCGATCACCAGGGTCCATCAGAATCAAGCGGGATTGATATATCGGACCCTTGATCGCGGCTCGCAAGGCATCTGCGTTCCTCATGTTAATACAGAAAAAGAGGCGCAGGATGTAATAAAAGCAGGAAAGTTCCCCCCTATTGGGGAACGCGGAATGTATCCAGGACGGCAGTCCTACGGTGTTGAAGATTATTATACCAAAGCAAACGACGAAACACTTTTGACCGTCCTAATTGAAGACATTATTGCCATCAACAATCTCTCCCAAATACTCTCCGCTGACCACATAGACGTCTTTTGCGTCGCACCAAGCGATCTGGCGGCCTCCATGGGCCACATAGGGGCTCCCGACCATCCAAGTGTAAAAAGCACAATAGATGATGCTTTAACCCAAATTGTTCGCTCAGGAAGAATTGCAGGGACCCTAGTCACAGAAGGAAACATACAACACTTTCATGACCTAGGAGTTCGCTTCTTTATCACCCCCATCCAAAGTTGGATTACGAACGGTATTGCGAGGATCACTGCCAAAGTCCGATGAAGTGGATAGACTTTCAAACTCCCATTGTACAAAATAACGCTTTCGGGCAAGTTAGGCTGAGTGAATTTTGAAGTAGCATCCCCGTCGCACTTTAAACAGTAGGAGGATAGACTATGGCTCGCAGAATTAATCGGGCAATAGAAAAGCTTACCCTGCAACAACCTATTTACTATACAGGGGATCATATCAGTCACCATCTCAATTATGAGGCTGGCATAAAAGACAGCAACACCTGGGCAGATTACATTAATATTGGCATGGAACACGGGGTCTTAGACGGGAACGGTCTAGATGCCTATATGAGAGGTCTCAAAAAGGGCGGCCCAACTGGAAGCGGTCATACCACTCCAACTGTAATCGCTGAGCTCCCCGCCCCCGGCAACAGTCGCGCCAACATTATGGCCAATGCCTGGCAGATCACACAACTTTTGGCGCGAGGCATACACGGGCTAGTTTTGTGCCATGCTGAAAACGCTGAATCCGTGCAGGCGTTCGTAGAATGTGTCCGATACCCAATCCACAAATCTGGGGTGGGCAAAGGCCTATTAAAAGGCCGGAGAGGTTCAGCTGGACAGTACTCAGCAGCCCCAATATGGGGAATTTCCCCCGCTGATTATGTAGAAGTTGCCGATCCTTGGCCCCTGAATCCTAATGGCGAACTTCTACTCGGTGTCAAAATTGAGAACCAGACGGCGCTAGCAAACGTCGAATCTACCTTGGCTGTTCCAGGAATTTCCTTTGCGGAATGGGGACCAGGGGATATGAGCATGTCTTTTGGCTATACCGAGATCCCAGACCCACTACCCCCCGCACTTCTAACAGCTAGACAACGTGTCTTCGATGCCTGTCGCGCCAACAATATCCACTTCCTTGAGCATGCATCCCCAGATACAGTAGTGGATAAAATCGAAGAAGGCATAACTATCATCTCTGCAGCCGATGAAGAAGGAGAGAAGACCGCATCAATCGGCAGGGCACATTTGGATACCAGTCCAAATTGATAATATGGCACAAGATACAAAAATAACGAACCCTCAACTCCTCTTGAGCCTTCTTCTCTCATACTACTCAGTGCCGTTAGCTGCTATGTGGCTTACAACTACTGCACACACTAGCGAAATTGACCTAGCTATATATGTGTCGGATTATGCTGGATCTGAAGGCCAATATGTATACGTAACTAATAATCCAGAAAATGCCGATGAAAAATGGTATATCTCACCAACATGTCCGGGGAAACCCGATGTGGCGGTTTATATATCTCATATGCCCGTCGCAATGGAGCAATACATTTTTATTTCTACAACAACTTCCGATGCGGATAAAGTGGTCTGCATAACCAATCTAACCGATCTAAATGATGAGACGCTCCGACTTCTCAAAATAACTAATGCGGCCCAACAATAAGAATGGTGAGATAAAATATCACGTTGATTTATTTATAAAACTCCCACCATTTTAATTCACTACATGGAGCCATCTCCATTTCCGAAAGGGATGCCGTCTGAACCCCATAAATTTTAACAATACACCTATAATTACTTATTGTATTAGTTCGAATTAAGTACCTTGAGTGTGTAATATGTTGAGGGTGTCGAATTTCCGACGTTAAACGTGAGTCCAGTTTATTGACTTCGCTATACTCCACATGAAATTGTAAAGTAAGCACCATCAAGATAAGGGCTAAAGAACACAGAAAAAATAGTACTAAAACTTTTGAGACCAACATGCCCCTTCACGTTCTCCAGTTCACTCACTACATCTCAGGATAGTGCATCACAAGCCTGTGATGATGTCTACTAATTTACCATAACCCTTCTGAGAGCATTCTCGTAGCAAGTAGCCCGAAACATTATGGACAGAAGATTATTCAACAGTTTCTGTAGTTCGCTCCCGGAGACCACTTATGTTAGTCAATGGAGGGGCTCTCAGGTATGGAAGATTGGTTACAAGGTTTTCGCTATAGAAAATTGGCATCGAGAAAGACTTGGCGGAATAACTTTTAAAGCCTCCGAAACAAGTTTTGAGCATTTGAAAGAAGTAAAAGGTATACGGCCAGCGCCGTATTTTGCCTCTCGAGGATTAAAATGGGTGCAATATTATTTGCCAGACAACCTACCCCTCAACGTACTTGAAAGTTACATTGCCAAGTCTTATTTGGAGGTTTCCTCAAGTTTACCAAGCAAATTACAGAGAGAATTAAACCTTCCCGTACAGATAGACCTCCCATCAGCGAGCGCCACCTTGTTGGCAGGGGCAACTCAGGAATCTCGCTAAATTAAATTGCTTAGAACCTCTCTACGTGATCCTCTGCCTTAAGGCTACGGCGCAAAAAAGTTTATGGCCCCGCTTCCCTCCACAAAAAAATTATAATCGGGATCCGTTTGAGCGCTTTCATGCACAGATACCTTTAGCGGCACTTCCGCCACGTACCACTTTCTTGGATTATCTTTCATATCCAGCGCCTTTTGCTCAAGCGCTCCTATATGTTCCCGCGCCCCTTTGATTTTTCTTCTAAAAAAGGCCCACCGCCTGATAGTAGAATCCCGTGAGTCAAACACAAACCGATGAAACTTTACATCTGAAAATCGAGGTGGGCTTACCGAATGGTCTTGTGGGCGGCATATATTAGGCACAAATTTTTCCGACGTAAGCCATACAACATTCGGAAGGGCGGAATCTGTTTCTGCTGCTTTTAAAAAGCCGTCTTCCAAAATCGTCTCTAAATATATTTCCTGGGTATAGTGATATAGCTTCATTCCACTAATTCCATCACAATTGGGCCAGTATCAAACTAAGGTTCTCAACCGATATCTCCCACTGCACTTTTCTCCCAGCCGGGATTTTTGGGGATCACATTTATTTAGAACCAGTGGGAATGCTAAAATTGCAGTAATCTTAATACTTATACTCAAATTCGAACAACCATTTTAGCGAGTGCTTGGGAGTCGGACTAGTATAACCAAACAACCAAGACAACTCATATTTGAGCGAGATATCCTCTGCGACCTCCAAAAATCCGAATACGCCAGGCCCCACCTTTTGTTGTTCCTCACTCAGGGAAATATCTCCTAAGACGCCAAATCGACCAAATAATTCCACACCGGGCTGAATGCTAGGCGTTAGGCGATAACGGACTTGACCAGCATATCCCGTTTCAACATCGCCCGAACTGGAGTTACCAAACTCTTTCTCGAACAAGAGATTCCCGGTCATACGCCAGGGACCTGCACGCTTATAAAGCAGCAAACCAGATTCTATTTCATATGGATCGGCCCCATTGTCTGGCACAGAAATTCCCAATAAGAGTCCAACATCAACCAAGTTAGGAGCTTCATTGAAGGCTTTGGTCTCTGTCAACTCGATCCGGGAACCTAGTTCATACCCGTTTAAATCGAGGTTCTGGCCAGGCTTACGCACGTATATTGCTTCAAGCTCGAGGAACAGCCAGTCCGTAAACCCTACGCCAAATCCCCTTTTCTGCTTTTGCTCTCCATCTTTGTTCTCGTCAGAATCAAAGGCGTGAAACCCCCTTCCACCCACTTCCACCTCCTGGTTCACTATAGGCCACCAAGCTCTAAACGGCGGCGCTTCCGCCGCAAGACCTTGTTCACTCAGAAGCAAGGCGCCTACCATCAGTCCAACTAAAAAGTGAGGAACTTTTAATATTCCCAACGCAATGGAGGCTATGTTATCTCCAGCCATCACCAATCTATCCACTCAAAAAATGGCGCGCCCTCCAGGATTCGAACCTGGGACCCCCAGATTAGAAGTCTGGTGCTCTATCCAGCTGAGCTAAGGGCGCTCTCTCAACAAGACTTCTCATTTCCCATCAAACTCGTCAATTTTTTTCTGAAGAATTCCCTCAATACTGTCGAGATCCATGAGAGCACAATTGTGTTCGCGACTGTGGTAGGAAGGACGCAGCTTACTAAGCTGCAAGGTTTCTCGGTCTAAAATATAGGGGTACCATCTGACCTCTTCATCGCTCTCAAAATACTGACCATGGGAAAATTTTTCGATATATGCCGGGGTCCCGTTGGTTGCCGACAAGCGATAAACCTCGCCACTTTCAAAAATAAAATACTTGGGGATCCAGTCCCTATCGTATTTTATTTCACTGACCACACATTCTATCCCCACCCCTTCCAGCCCATCTTTCCCAACCTGAGCTAAGGAAGAGCTGGCTGCTGACATGGAAAGAGTGGAATACAATAGTAATCCTATTATCGGGCCCCACTTAACCCAAAGGCGTTCATCTCTGAAAAATCTTACTGCCACCATGCGTCTCTTTTTCCGTTCTCAAATCCATTACCCTTAGAAAGCTTTTTTATGATGTTTATTCTCTGATAGACCACTAACAGATCTAATTATAAACAGTCTTTATGAATTTTCTTAGGCACTACTCTAGAGAGTTGACAAATCCCGCTCTTTGGTCAAAGTGCATTACAATTATGCCTCTTTGATCATCCCGCTGGAAAGAATACACAATTCCATAGTAGTACCCTTGGTATCGCACACCATTGTATACCCCATCTACCGTGAACCATGCCTGGCACGTGCCAGAAAGATCATCCCATCGAACCGGGTTGGAAATCTCCACAGTCGCAAATGATGCTGGATTACTCCTCACCATTTCATTAATCTTCGGAGGTCCGAATAAATCTATCTCAGCCCCACGAGTTATGGCTAATGGGTCTATTTCATTTGCTATTTGGCAAGCCAGCTTAAATTGATCGCTTGCTTTGGGTTCCGTGCGGACATCGCTGGAGGCGACCG
>CACETT010000055.1 GCA_902562525.1 uncultured Alphaproteobacteria bacterium | reverse complement strand
TAGGTCGCTCGCCACTTCATCCCAACTGCGCTTTGATTGCTCTTTCTTTGCAACCTTGCTCGCCTCCAGAAAAAATTCATCATCATTTATTAGTCGAATAACCCATTTCTTGAACGCATCGTCATCCGCAGCAACAAATCCAGATTTATGATTCAAAAGACGTTCTCCAACTCCTCCCAGATCACGGCTCACAGCGGGAAGGCCTGAGGCCTGACTCTCCCCTAGTGTGGGGCACACAAGATCCCGCGGGTCTCCTGGATACAAATGAGCTCTCGCAGCCGTATAGACTTCCACCATCTGGACATCCGGAACCGGTGAAAAGATCTTGACACTAGAGCCGGGGCTTTGTGCCACCAACTGCAAAATTTCACTTAGCACCGGATCCGGGACCCGGGTCTGTGATCCTCTAGACAACAACGAAGAATAAACATGAAGTTCCGCATCAGGAACCTGAACCGATATTTGCTCAGGCCACAGTCGCACCAACCAGCTCATTCCATTTCTGGGATGGGTTGTTACAATAACCCGTTTAGTCGAACTCAATACCATTTCTCTCGATAACCTATAACAATCAAGCGTTGCCGGTGGAAGTATCTCAGCAGATTTTACCTGCAGGGAATGCGGCACGGTGGAGCTCTGGGAAAATGTCTGCAATAGTAATGTTGGCTTCCTGGAATTCATAACCTTCAAAGAATCTGGATTCGCCAGATAGCCTGCATGACCACCCACCCAAAGTGCCACTTTTTCCGCTCTCGGCACATGAGACAATAGGGTCGGTTTTCGATGTGCTATCAACCAATCCGAGTATGCTGCTTCGCATCTTTCGATCGGCTGCCAGCTCACGCCCTCAACAACCACCCCTGACAAACATCGATTGAAAACTCGAACCGTGTGGCCGCGTCTGGATAAGGCGGTGCTTAGCGCCACCAATGCCTTTTCTGCGCCCCCCGTGGCCTGCTTCGCAGGACTTCGGCCATCAAAGGGAACCGAATCGTCTAGGAAAGTAATTAACATCAAATCACTTATACGATGTTCCCTGCGGTCCTGCCAAGCAAAGGCTGAAAGTCATAATTAGGAAGCCAAAGAAGAAGGTGGTATAATGCAACTATTGGCTTGATGGCAGTTAATATGATTTTTTATGACGTTTTAGACAATCGAGGGGTGGTGGCGGTTGAAGGTCCGGACGCACGGAGTTTTCTACAGGCCATGATCTCTAATGACGCTAATAATATTTCCCCTAGTAATTCAATTTACGCCGCCATGTTGACCCCCCAAGGGAAATACCTTCATGATTTTGTAATTAGCCAAGTAGAGGATAGGTTTCTTCTTGAAACTGAACAAGACCGCATCTTGGACTTGGTCAACCGCCTAAACCTTTTCCGTCTTGGAGCAGAGGTTACAATCACGGCTATAGAGAGGGACTCCCTAGTAGCAGCCTTCTGGAGAAAGACCAGCCCTCTCCGCTTGGCCGATGACCACAAACCCGGCTACACAGCCATGATGTCAAATTGCTGCGTAGTATTGGATCCACGGCTTGCCACATTAGGATACAGAGTTATGGGGAGTAAACTTAATATCGAGGAATTTATTAGTCACGTATTACCTGATCCTGTCACTAAAGCGGACTTTGATTCACATCGGTTGGAAATTGGAGTGCCAGATGGCAGTCGAGATATACGGGTAAATAAATCATTTCTTTTAGAAAGTAATTTTGAAGAGCTTAACGGGGTTGCCTTTGATAAGGGTTGTTATGTAGGACAGGAAAATACTGCACGCCAAAAACACAAGGGCACAATCCGCCGAAGATTAATAAAGGTAAATATTTCTGGTCCCCCTCCAGTAAATAATGAAAGAATTATATGGAAGAATGGAGAAATCGGTGAAATGAGGTCTGTGAGGCATGACGCAGGGATGGCTATTATTCGCTTAGATCGTTGGGTAGAAGCCAAAGCTCAAAATGCTGAATTTCGTGCGGGTTCCGCAATAGTGGTGCCTGTCCTCCCTGAGTGGATAAACCTTGAAGAAATGTAAACGCTCCCCGAAAGAACTCTAAGATTCTTTTTCCTTAATCACCTCTAGTAATTTGACCGATCGACGTCTGGGCGGCAGCTAATCTCGCAATAGGCACGCGGTACGCTGAACACGAAACGTAGTCCAGACCAATTTTATGACAAAAAGAAATAGAACTAGGATCCCCCCCATGTTCGCCACATATACCCAATTTAATATCTGGACGGGTTGCTCGACCGCGGTCCGTAGCTATTTGAATGAGCTCACCAACTCCGCCCTCATCGATAGAAACAAATGGGTCCTGCTCCACAATATTACTCTCATGATACGTTGGAAGGAAATGCCCCGAATCATCCCGGCTTATACCAAAGGTAGTCTGGGTTAGGTCATTCGTGCCAAAACTAAAAAATTCTGCCTCCTTTGCCAGTGAACCCGCACAAAGACAAGCCCTCGGCAGCTCTACCATTGTTCCAACTAAATAAGATAATTCCGTTTGAAGAGAACCTTCTATTTCCTTGGCTACAAGGTCAATCCGTGACCTAATAATCTCCAACTCAGACTTGGTAGCCACCAAGGGTATCATTATTTCAAGATGCACTGGGTTACCTAGCTTTTGCCTGACCTCCACCGCTGCCTCAAAAATCGCCCGCGCCTGCATTTCATATATTTCTGGATGCGTTATTCCTAGTCGACACCCACGATGACCTAACATAGGGTTCAACTCGTGAAGCTGTGCCGCCCGATTCCTTACAGCAACTTCCGTAGTATCCGTTGACCTAGCAAATTCAGCAAATTCGGAGTCGGTCTTAGGCAAGAATTCGTGCAACGGCGGGTCTAACAACCGTATAGTAACAGGCAATCCTTCCATGATCTCAAACAACTCTAAAAAATCATTGCGCTGCATCGGCTGCACCTTTGCTAGGGCCCCTGACCTATCATGACTATTCTTTGCCATTATCATTTCGCGCATGGCCGAAATTCTAGACGCATCAAAGAACATATGCTCCGTACGACATAAACCTATTCCTTCTGCACCAAACTTTCGTGCAATAGCCGCATCTTCAGGTGTCTCGGCATTGGCCCTCACCTTAAGGGTCCGATACTCATCCACCCAAGCCATGAAAGTATCAAAGTCTCCACCTAATTCTGGCTGGACTGTCGCAACTCGACCCTCCATTATCTCACCAGTAGAACCGTCTATAGTCATAATTTCCCCAGATTTAATGGTCTTTTCCGCCACTACTAGGGTTTTAGCAGAGTAATCTATTTGAAGCTCACTGGCACCGCTTACGCAAGGACGTCCCATACCTCGAGCGACCACTGCCGCATGACTTGTCATACCTCCACGAGCCGTTAAAATCCCAACAGCCGCATGCATCCCGTGAATATCCTCTGGGCTCGTTTCGATTCTGGCCAACAGGACTTTTTCACCAGCATGGGACAGCCTCTCCGCCTCATCCGCCTCAAATACGAGCCTTCCGGTTGCCGCCCCCGGGGAGGCCGCCAACCCGCGCGCTAGAACAACTCGTGAGGCCTCTGGATCCAAGGTAGGGTGCAATAATTGTTCCAGGGATGAAGGCTCAATTCGCATCACCGCTTCCCGAGGTTCTATGAGCCCTTCTTTAGCCATGGCCACCGAGACTTTAAGGGCTGCATGGGCTGTTCTCTTCGCATTACGGGTCTGCAGCATCCAAAGAAAACCCTTTTGAACAGTGAATTCAATATCCTGCATATCACGATAATGGGCCTCTAAACGCGCACAAACCTTTTGCAATTCCTGGTAGATCTCCGGCATGGCCTCCTCCATAGCCAAGCTTTCCACGCCCCCTCTCGACTTCTCCTTGAGGGTCAATGGCTGTGGTGTTCGTATACCAGCGACGACATCTTCCCCCTGAGCATTCACAAGATACTCTCCATAAATCTCATTATTGCCTGTCGATGGATCCCGTGTAAACGCAACTCCAGTGGCACAATCGTTTCCCATGTTTCCAAAAACCATAGCTTGGACGTTGACAGCCGTACCCCAACTCTCCGGGATATTGTGTAACTTGCGATACGTTTTAGCCCGTTGGTTCATCCAACTACCAAACACCGCCCCAATAGCACCCCACAACTGAGCGAGCGGGTCTTGCGGAAACGGCTTCCCACATTGCCGCTCAATCTCAGCAGCATAACTGGATATTATTGCCTGCCAGTCTTCCGCCAACATCTCAGTATCTAAGGATAGATTTTTCTGCTCTTTATAATCTTCTAATATATCTTCAAAATGATGATGGGCTACGTCTAACACGACACTTCCGTACATCTGAATGAAGCGCCTGTAGCTATCATAGGCAAACCGCCTATCCTTACTTTGCTCAGCCAAACCTTCGACTGTTTTATCATTCAACCCAAGGTTTAATACGGTATCCATCATCCCCGGCATAGAAGCTCTCCCACCCGATCGTACAGATAGTAAAAGTGGATTTTCCGAGCTTCCAAATTTGGCCGAGACGGCACTCTCCACTTCTGAAAGAGCAGTTATTACCTGGGATTCCAGCTCTCCCGGATACTGCTCGTTATTTTCATAAAAACTCGTGCACACTTCCGTGGTGATCGTAAAGCCGGGTGGAACGGGCAGTCCTAAACTACTCATCTCCCCTAAGTTTGCGCCTTTTCCGCCAAGAAGGTCGCGCATATCCGCACTTCCTTCTGCTACCCCGGAGCTAAATGCATAGACCCACTTCATCTTAGATTGCCCCATACCCGAGCTCACCCTTCTATAACCGAAAAATCCGCAACCGACCCCAGGAGAGTGCCAACCCTTCCGAGTAAACAAAGTCTATTTACACGAATTTTGTCATTTTCAACATTAACCTTGACCTCTTCAAAGAAGTTAGCAATAGCCGCCCCTAATTGAACTACACTCTTCATTACACCAACAAAATCCTCGTCCGCGAGGGCCTTTTGTATTTGTATGTCTATAGATTCGAGACCTCTAAAAAGTGTTTTTTCTGCCGCCTCGGACAAAAGTTCGGGAACTACCTGCCCTCTAAAACTCTCCTTTAGCCTTCTCTCTTCTATTTGGACAATGCTCATTGCCCTACTATAAACCCCTAACATCTGAACCCCATCAGTAGAAGATAAAAAGTCATGTAGGGCCTCAATCCGAAGCTGAAGCCTTACCAAGTCAGTATCGTCAGAAACAGTGAATGCAGCCTCTACAATATCATGCCGAAATCCCACCTCACGAAGGTGAACCTTCAAACGATCCCGGATAAACAGCCAAACCATTTGACTGACCTCATCCTCACATTCAATGCCTTGCTCTATATAGGTTTTTCTGCTCCACGCAATAATTTCGGACAACGACACCCGCACCTTATTCTCGAGTATTATCCGAACAATACCCAAGGCAGCTCTGCGCAAAGCAAATGGGTCTTTGGAACCCGTTGCGCGTTCCCCCGCGGCGAACATCCCCACCAACGTATCAATTTTATCGGCAAGCGCCAAACAGATACAGTTTGATTCGGTTGGACAAGACATAGTTGGCCCAAGCGGAGCATAGTGACCCCGAATAGCCTCAGCAACAGCTGCCTGCTCGCCCTGGGCCAGGGCATAGTATTTTCCCATCACACCCTGGAGTTCAGCAAACTCGCCTACCATTTCCGTGACAAGATCTGCCTTACATAGTGTAGCTGCCCGCAGCAATAACTCTGAATCAGTGTCTGGCACAAACTTCCCTAATTTAGGAGCTAAAACTGACAGCCGGACAACCCTTTCGGCAATTGATCCCAATTTTGCATGAAAAGTAATTTGCGAAAGACCCTTTCCATGATCAGAAAGTGGGATCGCCCTGTCCGTTTCCCAGAAGAATTTAGCATCGTGTAAGCGAGCCCGCAGAACACGCTCATTCCCCTCTATTATGCTACTCATTCCCGAAAGGCTCTCTATATTAGACACCATGATAAACCAAGGCGCCAGCTCCCCCTCTTTGGTGTGCAATGGAAAATACTTCTGATGGCTTTTCATGGAGGTAATCAGGACCTCATCGGGCAGCGCCAAAAACTCTCGCTCAATCCCCCCCATAAGCACCACTGGCCATTCCACAAGCCCCGCATTCTCATTTACGATTTCACCGTCCAATTTTGTAGACAAGCCCTTTGCTTTGGCTAGGGCCTGAGCACTTTTCTCAATAGTTGCTTTGCGCTCTTCCCTATCAATCTGAACATATGCTAACTTTAAGCGATCCTTATATTTGACAAAATTTGCAGGAGCGAACGGATCGCGAGCCAAGAATTTGTGCCCACGCGTTTCACTTCCAAAACGAAGTATTTCTCCGGACCCATTCCCACCCACTACACCTAAATCAATACCCCCATCTACAACCTTC
>CACETT010000054.1 GCA_902562525.1 uncultured Alphaproteobacteria bacterium | reverse complement strand
AACACTATATCGGGCGCCACTTATCGCCTATCAGTATTCTATACAATGCACTCGAAAACGGAGACCCTTAAGTATGGCCAATCATACCGCCGAAGTTTCTAACAGAACATCGGCTAACTTTCTCACTCACCACAACTATTACAGCGACAAGAAACTCCGGAGAATCCTGAGAGATGTTAAAACGTTCGCAATGGTTGGAGCCAGCACAGCGTGGAGGCGCCCAAGTTTTTACGCGATGAAATATCTACAACACAAAGGCTTTAGAATAATTCCTGTCAATCCTTCCAGAGTTGGCGAAAAAATTCTTGGTGAAACTGTATACGGCTCGATCCAGGAAGTCCCTCACCAATTAGATATGGTTGATATATTTCGCACCTCTGAAGAGGCCTATGGAATCACCGAAGACGTTATAGCGGCTAAGGAAGAAAAAGGCATTAAGTACCTATGGATGCAGCTGACAGTGCGCGATGATAAGGCAGCAGAAAAAGCGGAGGCTGCCGGACTAGAGGTAGTCATGGATCGCTGCCCAAAAATAGAGTTTGGACGCCTGTCAGGTGAATTATCCTGGCTAGGGGTTAACACCGGAATAATTTCAGCAAAAACACTGAGGTCCCCAAAATCATGAGTGTACGCAATAATATTGACTCCGTAGATTCCAACGTCCCCGGCGATGAGTCTAAGAAAAAACAATACGGCATGTCCACCATCGCCATCCACGCTGGATCCCGTCCAGACCCAACTACAGGGGCACACGAAACACCTATTTACAACACCACAGCCTATGCGTTTGAAGATTCGGAACATGCTTCCGAGCTGTTCAATTTGCAAACCTTTGGCTACGTCTACTCGCGCATGACCAATCCAACTGTCTCCGTTTTTGAAGAACGGGTGGCTCAGTTGGAAGGAGGAAGAGGAGCAGTGGCATCGGCATCGGGCCATGCAGCACAATTTCTAGCAGCCGTTACGCTATTGGAGGCGGGAGATGAATTCATTGCGTCTAGGAACCTTTACGGCGGTTCGGTAACCCAATTTGGACAGAGCTTTCCCAAATTGGGTTGGAAGTGCCACTTTGTTGACCCTACAGACCCAAACAATTTTGAAGACGCGATGACAGATAAAGTCAAATTTATATTCTGTGAGGGGGTGTCCAATCCCGGCGGCATCATACTGGACATTGAACAGATTGCGGAAATTGCAAATAAGCATGGTGTATTGCTTATTGTCGACAACACCCTAGCTTCCCCCTACTTGATGCGCCCGTTTGAATGGGGAGCTGACTTGGTTGTCCACTCCACTACCAAATTTATAGGTGGTCATGGAAATACCATGGGAGGAATACTGGTGGAGTCCGGTAACATTGACTGGTCCCGGAACGATAAATATCCAGGCATGACGAAACCCGACGATGCCTACCACGGGCTCACCTTTTCCGAAACGTTTGGCGATTTTGGATTTACGATGAAGGCCCGTATGGTAGCGCTCCGAGACTATGGACCAACGCTAAACCCGACAGCCGCCTGGAACCTGCTTCAGGGCGTGGAAACACTGCCTCTAAGAATGCAGCGGCACTGCGACAATGCACAAATGGTCGCCGAATGGCTTGAGAAACATCCAAAGGTCACCTGGGTCTCATATCCTGGACTTAAATCCAGCCCATTCTATGAGCTCGGACAAAAATATTTACCTAAGGGCAAGGGCGCTGTCTTCACATTCGGCATTAAAGGTGGGTTTGATGCGGGGACGAAACTAATTGATTGTTTGGAACTCCACTCTCATCTTGCAAACATTGGGGACACAAAAAGTCTTGTTCTGCATCCCGCCTCTACAACACATCGACAACTATCCGATGAGCAACGGATTGGCGCCGGAGCTGCACCCGACGTAGTCCGCCTCTCTGTTGGGATTGAAGATGTGGAAGATATTATTGCAGATCTTGACCAAGCTCTCGCTCAAGTTTGATAAAATTAGACACAACAAATACTGGCACTTAAGCAGAGTGGGCCATCCTGGCTGCTAATCCAGGCCATCCCGCTTCCAGTTTGCAGAAAGATCAAGGGCCTGGCCTAGTTGCTCCTCAGACATTTGACGCGCAATCAGGTCACGGGCCCTAGTCGCATTTTGATGGCCCTTACTAGCCGCAAGATCATATAGGGCGTATGCTCGAACTAGATCCGAATCCACACCACTCCCGCTCAGATATTGGTTCGCCAACAAAGCTTGAGCAACCGAACTTCCCTTGATTGCCGCAAGACGATACCACCTAGCCGCTTCAGAATGCATGTTTCTCATAGTCTCGACATGACCCATAAAAATCTGAGCCTCGATCTCCCCACGTTCGGCCCGTGGCAACCAGACCTCCTGAACACCGGCATAGTCGCCACCTTGCAACGCCTCCCACGGATCCAGGTCTGCCGCACTCGCAAGCGTATGCGCTACCCAGAAAAAAACGTGAGATAAAATCAATATCTTAAAATGCCTGAGTACAATCATGTTATAATAATGCATCTACATTGGTTGGTTAAATGTGCATATCCTACAAATACCTATATACAATTTAAAGAACTACAATGCCAAGAATCCAATATCACTGGCTGGATCACAAACTGGCACGAATAATAGCACTCCTTACCTCTATACTTGCACTGCTTTTAGCGACCATGATTCACAAAACCTATAACCCAGGTCATATTAATTCTGTCCAGCCGAGTCTCCACCCAGAATATGTCCGCTGCATGGAGATGCGGGTTGAAGCAATAGAGCGAATGGTAGCAGAAAAGATCATTACGAACCAGAAAGCAACTTTGTTTACCAAACGAGCCGCGGCACTATGTGGTACCGAATTTCCTAGCCCCTAAATTCTCAACTGTCTTCGTTATAATCCTCGCTAGTACGAGTTATTGGACGAGATCCGACGGCGAAAGGCTGTTTCTCAGAAAATTGATCGACAACGCGGCAGTCCTCACACATGCGAATTCGGTCTATTGCGCCCGGGTTGCCCTTAAACATCGAGTGCTCCCTTAGCTTATCTACCATCTTTTCGACCGAAGACCGAACCCCAAACGGTTTGCCGCACCGAACACAGTCAAAAGGTTCCTCCTCGGCCAGGATCTGAGGGTGCTGTGCAGCAGCACTTAGGTCTAACTGTGGTTCTAGCGAAATTGCAGCTTCAGGACAGGTCACCCTGCATAGACCACACTGGACACATGCCTTCTCTAGAAAAGACACTTGTGGCTTATTCTCGTTGTCTAGCAGGGCGCCCTCTGGGCAAACACTGACACAAGCAAGGCATAAGGTACACTTAGATTCATCGAGCCGGACGGCACCAAATGGCGCTCCCCCAGGCAAAGGAATTGGGTTTTCTGGCACCTCCGCAATTTTAGTTAAATGATTAAAACTCAACCAAATGCGATCCCTCTTGCTGCCAATTCTAAGCCCCTTATCCCTGGATTTCTGTTCACTATTTCTTGCAAACTCAGCCAACTGATAAAGCTTTTCCTCTAATTGCGAGGGGTCTCGTCCTTCTAAAAATACGACCGCTTCACACTCAAGTTGCAATCCCGCATTAATTGCCTCTAAAATTTCTAAATGACCGCGCAATGCGTGTAGCTCCTCAAACTTTATTTGCCCAGTCGCAAGAACCACCTTACTACTGCCGTAAGTAATAGCCGCCAATATAGCATCTAGGCCAAGAGCTGTAATTCTACCGACATCCCAGGGAATCACGTTAGAGGGGAACCCTCTTCCAAACCGGCCAATGGCGAGAAGTTCTTCCGCCATATTGTCATCGTATAAGAGCAAAATTGGGTGCCTGCCGCCAGCCTCGTGGTACTTTCCCAATAACGTTCGAAAAACGTCACATTGATTTGAGGGGAATGGCACTGTGTATGAAAGCGATCCGGTAGGGCAAACAGATGCACACTGGCCGCAGCCTGCACAGGTATATTCATTTACAGAAACGACATCATCTATCGGTGCTATGGAAGCCGTCGGACAATGATCCAAGCACCTTGTGCAGCCCACCTGCCGATTTCTGCCATGTACACATAAGTCTTGCTCTTGGGAGATGTAACGTGGCTTATCAAAGGTTCCAACCATATCTACCAGCTCAAACAAAGCTTGCTGGATTTTAATTGGGGCCCCAGGCTCAACCCTAAAATAGCCATCCCGCCTATCGTCGCCCTCAAATAGTGGCGGACCCCCAGCCAAATCTAGAATTAGATCAAATTGCAGGTTTGTTAATTCAGTGGCCGATGGACCAAAGGAAATAGTAGAACGGGCTGACGGATCCTTAGCACTAAGATCCTGTACCCCAATATGAAAAGCCCCTAAGTATCCAGAAGATTCCTGTATCCGACCTCCAACAATTTTAAAATTTGGGGCCGATGGTGGAAACATATTATCCGGCTGGTCAATCAATAAGGTAACATCAAGCCTGTGAGCAAGTTGCCGGGCAGCATCTAGAACAACATCTCCTCGACCATAGACCAGCGTCCTTCCTTCCGATTTCATGGTGACCCCATCAGGAGGAGCCACCTCTAATGCCGCTCCCTCAAGAAGTGCGGTTATTTTTGGCCCTGCATTCTCTCCTTCCTCACCCCAAGCTGCATGTTCTCGAATGTTAATGTGAACAAATTTAGAGTCGGAATTACTATCTTCAGCCAGAGAGCGAAATACAGACTCCTCCTGTGTGCAGGCTATTATTGCATCAGACTGGAAAATCCCATTTTCGAACTCGCCCAATTCTTTGGAACACAGTTGATGGTAGATATTAAAATCTTCCGTCACATGTAACATTGTGCCCAATTTTTCTTTGTCTAGACGCATGCTCTTGGAACAGTCACACAGGAACAGCCTTTTGCCCGCAATTTCACATGTCATAGAGTTCTCCAGCCAAAATGCTAACTTTCAGTATTTGGGTTGACTATGCCCAGCTTATTTCTCAGCAGCCTATGGAAATTTATTTACCTTTATTCTTTAGACAAAGGTACAGTAGCACAGATGAGCAACGATGTTGTCAACCCTGCACCGGAAGATCCGAACCTCACTGAGAGAGTGGAGGGCATAGACCACAATGGACACAGCCTAAATACTTTAGTGCCTGTGGAGCAGCCACTTACTTTGTATTTAAATAGTCAAGAAATCGTGACAGTGATGACTATTGGTGATTATCCCGAAGAACTAGCTCTGGGTTTTTTTCTAAATCAAAATATGCTGACAAGCGAAGACGTAATAGTTGGCACCGATTTTGATTCTGATCTTGGGGTCATCGTCGTACGTACAGAGAGGGAGACAGACTACGAAGAAAAACTCTCGAAGAAGATCAGAACCTCCGGGTGTGCCCAAGGCACTTCTTTTGGCGACATCATGGAGAACTTTGACTGCATAAAGCTTCCAGAGACTAAAGTGAAAACCTCTTGGCTGTACTCCCTCAGCCAAAAGATAAATGCTACTCCGAGCCTTTACCTGTCAGCCGGAGCCATACATGGCTCCGTGTTGTGTAAAGACAATCGCCCCCTAGCCTATATGGAGGATGTGGGACGTCACAATGCGGTGGATAAAATAGCAGGGCACATGTTTAAGCAAGAAATACGCCCTGAGGATAAAATCCTTTACACTACGGGCCGTCTAACCAGCGAAATGGTATTGAAGACAGTCCAGATGGGAATTCCCATCTTGATTTCCCGCTCGGGCTTTACAGCCTGGGGTGTCCAACTCGCCAGACAAGCTAATCTAACACTAATAGGGCGAGCCCGAGGAAAGAGGTTTGTTGCATTATCAGGAACACAGCGCTTGGACTTTGATGTTAACCCTGAGGAAATTCCGGCAGAACGAACTGAAGCACAAAGGAAGGCAGGCCAGTGAAGCCCGACTGCAAAACTCTAATAGCTGGCGTCGTACTAGCTGGAGGCCAGGCAAGACGGATGGGTGGCGCGAATAAATGTCTCCTGAACCTGTTAGGCAAACCATTGCTTGCCCATGTACTGAAGAGAGCTTGTCCACAAGTGGGACCCATAATTTTAAATGCCAACGGAGACCCCGCCGAATATTCTGATTTTTGTCTTCCAGTTGCCGCAGACGTTGTTGGCGGTTCCGCTGGACCATTGGCGGGCATTCTAACGGCTCTGGAGTGGGCCTCAGCAAATGCACCAAACTGCCAGTATGTCGCAAGCTTTCCAGGGGACTCACCTTTTTTGCCGACTAATTTGGTTGAAAAATTGTATGAAAAAATCCAGTCGGGCTCAACCATGGCCTACGCGAGCTCCCGCCAACGGCACCATCCTGTATTCGGCCTCTGGCCCGTCAGCAAACGGGCTGACCTTCGAGAGGCGATGGTAATTGAAAAAATACGAAAGGTGGACCGTTGGACTTCGCGACACAATCTTGGAATCGTTGACTATCCTGTTCCTGCCATAGACCCATTTTTTAATCTAAATACTCCAAACGACTTGTTGAAGGCAGAGTGTTATCTTCAAAAAAATAATACACTTGCTCCCGATGAAAACTACTGAAGTAATGTCTATAGGAATTGTTTTGGAGCGCCATTGCTCGGAGAATCCCTGGTTGGAGTATTCCTGGAAAAGCATTGCAGTTATACCGGGAACGACGGCCATGAAAAACTGGAGGGAGATGGAAGCCGGGCCAGGATGGGTGAGGTTTTTTGGAACGACGTTAGAACTCTATCTTCATAAGGGAGAAACAGAAGGATATAGAGTAAACCTCAGCCAAGCCGAGCCTAGCATATACGTCGTACTTCATAATCCCACAGAAAAACTGCCAAAACCAGTCCTGGTCACTGCTTGCCCATTTGAAGCCGAAGACAATG
>CACETT010000053.1 GCA_902562525.1 uncultured Alphaproteobacteria bacterium | reverse complement strand
GCGGTGCTGGCTGCCGGAAGGGACCCAAATAAAACAGCAACTTTTGTATGCGTGGCCTCAACGCCAAATGAGTTACAGGTTAGTATTATTATTAGTGGCATTAGTAAAAGCTTAAAAACAGAGGTCCACGTGAGAAATTTTTTGGAGCTATAAAGCCCATTAGTTTTTAGTCCAGCGCCCACGGCCATCAGGCCTAGCGGAATTGAGGTGGCACCTAAATCAGCAATCAAATTATCGATAACTGGAGGGAGAGAGCCGTATCTCAGGCTTAGAAAAATACCTGCCCCAGAGGCTAAAATGAGGGGGTTACTCGCCATAAGTAACAGTTGTTGCCACCGAGATTTTTTAAACTTTTCTGCCGAAGAAAATTTAGTCAAAACGAGAATGGAAAGAATGTTCACTTGTGGAACTAAAACAGCTATCACTATGGCGGCTATTGCCAGTCCTGTTTCACCATAAAGCGATCCAGCTACTGCTATACCGATATACGTGTTAAAACGTGTTGAACCCATAAAAACTGAAGTAAAAGCCGCATTGCCGAACCCTAGGTAGGGTTTCAAAAACAATAGCAGGCCACTGATAATAAATGTTGCAAGTAACAAGCTTAGGGCCAGTGGGATGACGTCCATGCCCCGTAGGGGCGCGCTCCCTAAGCTATGAATTATTAAGGCTGGAAAAAGTAGAAAGTACACTAGACTTTCTAGACCCTTCCAAAAAACTGGCATTGAAAGAAATGTTTGTTTTAGTCCGTACCCAATCAAGATGAGGCAAATGACAGGGATCAAACCAACGGCAATCGAGACCATTTGTTATTGTCCGGATCCAAGTGAACCTATTGTGTCCAGTGCCCCCTGTAGAATATAAGATGCAGCCATTTTATCGACGACCTCCCCCTGACGTTGTCGGGATAGATCGGCTTCGATCATTGTCTTTGTTATGGCTATTGTTGATAGCCTTTCGTCCCATAGTAGTATTGGCAGTCCAGAAAATTCGTAAAACAATCTACTGAATTCTCTGCTGGCCTGGCAGGCTTTTCCCTCCGACCCATCCATATTAATTGGAAGTCCAATAACTAATCCTTTAACGCGGTCATCGTGGCAGAGGGATTTGATTTTGGAAGCATCTTTCGTAAATTTGGTGCGCTGAAGGGTATACAATGGGGACGCAATCTTGCGGCTTGGGTCAGATATAGCGATGCCAATTCTTTTGGCTCCCAGGTCTAATCCAAGAACGCGTCCTCTCTGGGGTAAGATTTTAGAAAAGAGGGAAATAGTATCTGTTATCATGGACGTTATACTGCAGTGCCCATCTATGTATGACAAGACACAGAGGCCAAGTTCCTGTATGTGTTCCGGTTAGCTTTAGTGTCAGCGAGGTGAAAATTATGGATTTGGATAAAGAGACTGTCGCAAGTGTTGCAAAACTTTGCCGCATTGAAATCCAGGAGCAGGATCTCACCCCTATGGCTCAAGAACTCTCAAATATTCTTTCCTGGATAGAACAACTGCGTGAGGTGGATGTTAGCTCTTGTGAGCCATTGTCGAGTGTTGTGGAGGCGGAGTTAAAGATGCGTGATGATACGGTGATGGATGGTGATCTTGCCGAGGATGTCGTCGGCAATGCTCCAGACAGCACAAATAATTATTTCCTAGTACCCAAGGTGATCGAATAATGGGTGCCAAGAATTCATTAGCAGGACTAACGGTTGTTGAAATAAGGGATGGCCTCCGTAATGGTGATTTCACTGTTGGGGAGCTTGTTGATGACCATATACATGCCGCGGAGCGCGCTAAAAATTTGAACGGATATATTACAGAAACGCCGGATTTAGCAAAAGATATGGCCAGCAAGAGTGATGACAAAATTTCTAGGCAAGAATTAGGATCTCTAGAAGGAGTTCCTGTGGCCGTGAAAGACCTATTTTGTACCAAAGGTATTAGAACAACAGCGGCCTCGAAAATTTTGGACAACTTTGTTCCTACTTATGAGTCGCGGGTTACTGAGAACTTGTGGGGTGCAGGGGCGGTTTTGATGGGGAAAGCAAACATGGATGAATTTGCTATGGGCTCTTCTAACATCACAAGTGCTTATGGCCCCGCAATCAATCCTTGGAAGCGCGAGTCTGATGGTGATGACCTGGCGCCGGGAGGGAGTTCTGGTGGCTCCGCAGCCCTGGTTTCTGCTGGCGTTGTGCCAGTTGCAATAGGTACTGATACCGGCGGCTCGATTCGCCAACCAGCGGCGTTTTGCGGAGTGGTAGGGGTTAAACCTACCTATGGGCGATGCTCAAGGTGGGGGACAATCGCCTTTGCCAGTTCTTTGGATCAGGCGGGACCCATCACGCGGTCAGTACACGATGCGGCAATAGTTTTAGAGGCGATGTCCGGGCATGATCGGCGTGACACGACATCCGTTGATCGACCTGTTCCTCAGTTTGAGAAGTTTCTCAGTCAAAGTATCAAGGGCCTGAAAGTGGGCATTCCTAAGGAGTACTTGTCAGATTCATTGCCGACTGAGATAAATAAATTGTGGGGGGATGGAGGTCAGTGGTTTAAGGAGTCTGGAGCGGAGTTGGTCGATATAAGCTTGCCGCATACCAAGTACGCTTTACCATCGTATTATATTGTAGCGCCTGCTGAAGCTTCTTCTAACTTAGCTCGTTACGATGGCGTTAAGTATGGAATGCGTGTTTCGGATAAAAGTTTAGAACAACAGTACTCAAAAACACGGGGTTCGGGGTTTGGCCCTGAAGTAAAGCGACGGATCATGATCGGAACCTATGTCCTTTCAGCTGGATATTATGATGCTTATTATATTCATGCCCAGAAAGTGCGACGATTGATTTTAGAAGACTTTAACAGTGCTTTTAAGAAAGTGGATATAATCCTGACACCTACCACGCCCAATGAATCTTTTGGCCTTCGCGACAAGCTTGACGATCCAGTGGCCATGTATCTCAATGATATCTTTACAGTGCCGGCCAGTATGGCTGGTTTACCTGCGATTTCGGTACCATGTGGTCTCTCGGGCACTGGCCTACCTCTGGGACTTCAATTGATTGGTCCGGCATTCGAGGAAAGCCGTTTATTTCAGTTTGGGGAAAAGCTAGAGCGAGCGGCAGAGTTTTCAAAACAACCATCTTCTTACGTAGGTTAAAACTTTGGTAGAAGTTAAAAATTTTGTGCAGGGAGAGACTGGTGAGTGGGAAGTCATAATAGGCCTTGAGGTCCACGCGCAGGTCGCGTCCCAATCCAAATTGTTTTCCGGCGCCTCAGCTAAGTTTGGGGGTGAGCCGAACTCACAAGTATCCCTGGTGGATGCAGGAATGCCCGGCATGCTGCCGGTCATCAACCAATATTGTGTGGAGCAAGCCGTTCGTACGGGCCTCGCCCTTGGGGCGGAAATTAATCTGGTGTCGATTTTTGACCGCAAAAATTACTTTTACCCGGATTTGCCGCAAGGTTACCAAATATCGCAATATAGCGATCCTATTGTTGGCCGTGGCGATCTATTGGTTGAAGTGGATTCGGGCTATACCCGAAAAATTGGAATTACCCGCCTGCACCTAGAGCAAGATGCTGGCAAGAGTATGCATGACCAGCACCCAAACAAGACTTTTGTAGATCTGAACAGATCTGGCATTGCTCTAATGGAAATCGTCACAGAGCCAGATCTGCGTTCCGCCGAAGAGGCTGGGGCTTTTATGGCGAAGTTGCGAGCTATCCTAAGGTACGTGGGGACCTGTGATGGAAATATGGAAGAGGGTTCGATGCGCTGTGACGCCAACGTATCCGTCCGTCGGCCAGGTGAGCCATATGGGACACGCTGTGAAATCAAAAACCTAAATTCTATCCGTTTCTTGATGCGAGCAATTGACTATGAGTCGGGGCGTCAGGTCCGACTTATTGAGGCAGGAGGTTCGATTGATCAGGAAACACGGCTCTTTAATCCGGATTTAGGCGAGACAAAATCAATGCGGTCAAAAGAAGACTCCCATGATTATAGGTATTTTCCTGATCCAGATCTCCTTCCCTTACGATTGGACAGTGACTGGGTAGCGGGCCTAAGAGAGAGGCTTCCTGAGCTCCCGGATGCCAAAGCGGAGCGCTTCGTAAAACATTATGAACTTACAGAATACGATGCTGGAGTTTTGACATCTGAGACCGAGCGGGCAACTTATTTTGAGGAAGTTGCAAAAGGGAGGGATTCAAAACAGGTTGCAAACTGGGTTATTGGTGAACTGCTAGGTAGGCTAAATCGGGAAGGAATTTCTATCGAAAGATCAAAGGTTGGTGCGGCGGGGTTTGGTAAGTTGCTTGATTTAATTTCCCAAGGGGTTGTTTCTAACAGCCTTGCCAAGAAAGTTCTTGATGAAATGTTTTCTACTGGCGAGGAAGCTGCGGTAATAGTAGAGCGTAAGGGTTTTTCTCAGGTGAGTGATGAAAAACAAATAGAGAAATATGTGCAAAAAGTGCTCGATGAAAACCTTGAAAAAGTAGAGGAATTTAAAAATGGTAAAGACAAGCTTCTAGGATTTTTTGTAGGTCAGGTGATGAAGCTCACGGGTGGCAAAGCCAACCCGCAGATGGTGAATAAAATATTACGAGATTTGCTTAGTAAATAATTGGGTCGAGGGAAGGAATTTGATCCGAGATCATGGCAGTGTGTGGAGTATCTCCTATATTAACAGGGAGTGGCTGCAGTCTAAAACTAACCTATGGGGGAATAAGTGTACGAATTATATACTTGGGGCACACCTAACGGCAGAAAAGTATCGATTGCCTTGGAGGAATTGGCTTTGGATTATAAGGTTAAGGCTATAAATATAACTAAAGACGAGCAATTCGCTCCTGATTTCTTAGCCATTAGTCCCAATAATAAGATACCCGCACTAGTTGATAGCAAAGCCAATTTTGCCCTGATGGAATCTGGCGCGATACTGATTTATTTGGCGGATAAAGTTGGTGAATTGTTACCACCCTCTGGGGAAGAGCGGTATGAGGTTCTTCAGTGGCTTATGATGCAGATGGGTTCCGTGGGACCAATGCTGGGGCAAACCCATCACTTTGTTAAATTCAATAAAGGTAAGTCGGCTTATGCCGAGGAGCGGTACGCTTCGGAGACTAACAGGATTTATGGAGTGCTAGACAAACAGCTCTCTACGTCACAATTTTTGACGAAATCTTTCTCAATCGCTGATATCGCTACCTGGCCATGGATTTCTCGCTTTGAATGGCAGGAAATTGATTTTTCCAAATATCCCAACCTGCTTCGTTGGTATTTGGAGATTGCAGACCGGCCTGCTACTCAGAGGGGATATGATGTGCCTCAAACTGGGGCTGAAATACCAAGGCCATAAGCTGGAACCGTCTAGCTCCTGCGCTCAGACCCCTCCACAATGTTAGTTTGATAGAGGAGTGCTGGATGCTACGTTTATTTGTGGCTGTTTGTTTTCCTAAAGAGGTGAGGGAAGAACTGTCTAGGCTGCAGACTGGAGTGGTTGGTGTGAACTGGGTTCCTGCCGAGAACTTGCACCTGACATTGCGGTTTATAGGCGAAGTGTCCGAAAGTGATGTTGAGGATATTAGTTCGGCGTTGGCACAGATCTGTAGTGAGCCATTCAAAATAAATTTTGGTGAATTGGGCTGGTTTGGAAGTCGTAACAAAATACGTACCTTGTGGATAGGTATAAACCATTGTTCTGAGCTTGAAGGGCTGAAACGAGCGGTAGATCAAAAATTATTTCTGAGCGGAATGGGCAGGGCTGGAAAGAGTTTTGTTCCTCATGTCACTCTGGGGCGGGTGAGGGAGAAGCCACGAGGTTTGGAGGAATTTTTCTCGTGGGGACTGTCTATTAGCCATAAACCCGTAACGGTAGATCAAGTTTGTTTGGTTTCCAGTGTATTAAGGAAAAATGGTCCAATTTATCGCCCGTTATTGGTGCATTCTTTTGTTGGCTCTGGATAAATGCCAGAAGTACTGCATTCATGTATAAGATATAGGGTATTATCTGACATCTTCCTAAGGGGGCAATTGACACTGAAAGGTAGTGTCATTAATAGGGGTGCCTGGCAGTAAAGGTAGTTTTATCTGAACAGTGGAGGGGTGGCCGAGTGGCTGAAGGCGGCGGTTTGCTAAACCGTTGTGCGGTATAAAGCCGTACCGGGGGTTCGAATCCCCCTCCCTCCGCCAACCTTCCTGGTGCGACTTTCTGTAGCTTTGTTGGTCTTTGCTAGGGGAGTATTACAAGGCGTTCGGGCGAACGAGCCACGGGGGAAATACTAGTTGGACTAGGTCCGTGGTCCGTGGTACATGGACCATGTACCACGGGCCGTTTATACTGACACGGGGACAAGGGGCCATGGCCACCTTTGTTAACGTAAAAACATCCCCTCACTTAGGGTTGAACATTAAATATGGTATTTATCCTCTCTTGAATGGCGTTGCCTGATACGGTGAAACATGTCTGAACCACAACAGACGCTAACGATACAGAAAGCTCTGGATCTCGCGGTACAGTACCACACGGCAGGCCGCCTCTCACAGGCAGAAACTATCTATCAACAGATATTGCAAAGCGATCCCAATCAGGTCGATGCCTTGCATCTGCTAGGTGTAATTTGCCACCAGGCGGGCAAGCATGACATCGCCGTCGACCGGATCAGTAGGGCCCTTCGCCTCAACCCCGATCTGGCGGAGGCGCATAGCAATCTCGGCCTTGCGCTCCAGGACCTTGGCAAGCGGGAGGAGGCCGTAACCAGCTACCACAAAGCACTCGATCTCAAGCCCGATTTCGCCGACGCACACAACAATCTTGGCAAGGCGCTGAAAGATCTCGGCAAACTGGAGGAGGCTGTAACAAGTTACCACAAGGCGCTTAACTTCAATCCAGATCTGACTGAAGCGCATTACAACCTCGGCAATGCACTGAAGGCACTTGGCAAGCAGGAGGGAGCCGTCACCAGTTACCGCAAGGCGCTCGGCATCAAGCCTGATTTCGCCGAGGCGCACTACAACCTTGGCAATGCGCTCCAGGATCTTGGCAAGTCAGATGAGGCTGTCGCCAGCTATCGTAAGGCGCTCG
>CACETT010000052.1 GCA_902562525.1 uncultured Alphaproteobacteria bacterium | reverse complement strand
TAGCGTAAAAGACTGCTCTACAAAGAGCCTGATAAAGATGCTAAGTAATATAATAGAACAGCGCGCAAGAATTTTACGTATTTGGTCTCAGGTAGCAAGAAGGCAACGTCAATCACATCAACCCCGCAGTTAGGAAAGCCCCAAAATGTCTAATGACCTAGCCTTTATGTCAGCCACCGACTTGCTGGAGAATTATCGTAAGGGCTCCGTATCCCCCGTTGAAGCATTAAAGGCATGCTTAGACCAAATAGAGCTTCACAATTCAAAACTTAATGCCTTCACCCTGGTCGACCGCGACAATGCCCGGCAAAAAGCTTCGGAGTCCGAGAGAAGGTGGCAGGCTGGGAATCCTCTTGGATTATTGGATGGTATCCCAACAACCATAAAGGATATGGTGATCACCAAGGGCTGGCCAACACTAAAAGGCTCTAGGACTACCAGTAAAGACCAGGAATGGAATGAGGATGCCCCTTGTGTGGAGCGGCTCAAGGAGAACGGCGCTATCCTAGTTGGGAAAACAACCACCCCTGAGTTTGGTCATAAAGGGGTTACGGATAGTTTGTTGCAGGGGATAACTAGAAACCCTTGGAACCTGGAAAAAACACCAGGGGGTTCCAGTGGCGGCGCAAGCGCTGCCGTGGCATCAGGTATGGGCCAATTGGCCATAGGGACTGATGCTGGCGGATCTATTCGAATACCCGCCGGATTTGCAGGCATATATGGACTAAAACCTTCGTTCGGCCGTGTGCCTGTTTATCCAGCCAGTCCTTTTGGAACTCTCTCCCACGCGGGGCCAATGTCAAGGACCGTCACAGACGCAGCACTCATGTTAGACGTGATTTCACAACCTGACCCAAGGGATTGGCAAAGCCTTCCTCCCATAAGTTATAAATACCGAGGGTCTCTTAACCCCGATATCAGAGGCAAAAAAATAGCGGTTAGCGTGGATCTTGGCCTAGACACTAAGGTCGATCCAGAAGTAGCTGATTCTCTGCAAGAGGCCTCTGAATGCTTCGCTTCTTTGGGTGCAGAAGTAGAGCATGTGGAAGTAAAGTGGCCTGTCGATCCGCGAGAAATAGTCGTTATTTTTTTCGCATCTGGCGCGGCACATATGGCAAGCAACTTGAGCGTGGAAGAAAGACGGCTGCTTGAACCGACTTTGACCGACATGGTGGAATATGGTGAAAAGCTCAGCATGCTCTCCCTCAAGGCAGCCGAGACAGATAGGGTCTCAAATGGCAGATACATGAAAAACTTCTTTCAAACTTTTGACTTTTTAATTTCCCCTACTCTCCCAATCGCCGCTTTCGACGCAGGGCGACCAAACCCGCCAGAATACGATAACGATACGATTGGATGGACCCCTCTGACGGGGCCATTTAATCTTACAGGGCAACCAGCAGCTTCAATACCATCTGGATTTACTTCACTGGGCTTGCCTATCGGATTACAAATCATAGGACCCATGTACGATGACGCCGGGGTGCTGAATTGTAGCCTCGCCTTTGAAAAGGCCATTAGTTTTACCAGCAAACGCCCACCATTATAGTTTGCGCATGCCGCACATTGATCCCAAACGCCTTTTAAACAGCCTCTCCGAAATGGCAAAAATCGGCGGAACGCAAAAAGGAGGCGTGTGCCGCCTAGCAGCAACGGCTGAGGATAAAACTGCGCGCGACCTATTTGCCTCGTGGGCAAAAACCGAGAATTGCGAGATTTCAATAGACCAAATTGGCAATATTTTTGCTCGCCGACCTGGCAAAAACAATAATCTCGCACCCGTTGTTCTGGGCAGCCATCTGGACAGCCAGCCAACCGGCGGAAAATTTGATGGAGCCTATGGCGTCTTAGCAGCACTCGAAGTCATAAGGTGTCTCAATGATAGCGGGATTGAGACAGGTAGGCCTGTAGAAGCGGTCTCCTGGACAAACGAAGAAGGCTCCCGCTTCCCACCGGCCATGATGGGATCGGGCGTATTCTCCGGATCGCTAAATTTAGAGAAAGCTCTTTCAACACAAGACATCAACGGCATTTCTATGAGCGACGCCCTTGACGCAATAAACTATGCCGGCGAGCATCTCTGTGGAAACAGGACCATCCACACCTATCTGGAAGCTCACATCGAACAGGGTCCCATTCTTGAACGTGAAAATACAACCATCGGCGTGGTGCTTGGGATCCAGGGCATTCGGTGGTTTGACATTATCATTCAGGGGAGGGAGGCTCACGCCGGTCCAACCCCCATGCCAGCCCGGAATGATGCACTTATAGCCGCATCCGACTTAATCCTACAAATAGAGGATATTGCCCTCCAACACGCGCCCGATGGGCGAACTACTGTGGGAACAGTGGGCATCCACCCAAACTCCCGCAATGTCATCCCGGGGCAAGTTAAGTTGGGCATTGACATGCGTCACCCTGACGCGGGTGTATTGTCTACAATGAAAAAGGAACTTCAGGCTGTCTTCGAAAAGATGCGGAAGGAGCGGGGCGTAAAGGGAAACATCGATGAAATTTGGTATTCGCCGCCCACAATATTTGATGCGGAAACAGTGGATGCTATTGAGGCCATGGCCACCTTACGTCAATATACCTGCCGAAGGATAACTAGTGGGGCCGGCCACGACGCAAAGTATATGGCGGACATCTGTCCAACGGCTATGATTTTTATACCTTGCGATGAAGGCCTTAGCCATAATGAAGCAGAAAATGCAAAAGATGCGCACCTCGTAGCTGGAGCTCAAGTACTTCTGGATGTGGCCCTAGCAAGAGCCGGTTTGCTGAATGCCGATCGTTGACTTTAGCCTATCACCACAGCTCTCTAATAATTTCTGCAATGCTAGCGGCACCTCGCCTGAACTGCTACGCTTTGCCTAGGGATAGCTGTTCCTCAAGAATATTTGCCTAACAACCGGGTAGTACGGAGAAGATACATGGAAGTTGAACAAATCTACACAGAGAATGACTACCGAAATTTCAACTACCTAATCGCGTGTAGCGAGACCGGGAATGCATTGGCCATCGACCCGTTAGATCATAAAAAATGTTTGGCAGCAGCGGATAAGCTAGGTTGGAATATAGTTAAGATCCTCAATACCCACGAGCACGGTGATCATATAGGCGGCAATGCCGAGATGGTTAAATCCACCGGCGCCCAGATCCTCGCTCATGCCAACGCAAAGTCCAAGATACCAAATATGGATGTTGGGCTACAAGCAGGCGATATAATCAAAGTAGGTAAAACCGTCGAACTAGAATGTCTTGATACCCCCGGCCATACCATGAGCCATGTCTGTGTTTTATCCCACACCGATATACCTGCACTATTCAGCGGCGACACACTCTTCAATGCGGGAGCAGGCAATTGTCACAATGGCGGTCACCCGGAGGAGCTCTACGAAACGTTTGTTAAGCAGCTAGATAATCTCCCTGATACAACAAGGCTATATCCAGGGCATGACTACTTATTGAATAATCTTGAATTTACCATAGATCGTGAGCCCCTAAACACTAAGGCAAAACAACTGCTCTCCGAAACTAAACAACAAAACCCACATGACGCGCTAATCACCACCCTTGGCCTAGAAAAAGAAGTAAATACCTTTTTCCGCCTACAAAGCCCCTCAGTGATTAATACTTTGCGAGAATCTTTTCCTTCACTAGGCGAAAATCCTAGCCCTAAGGAAGTATTTCTCCGCCTCAGAGAGCTTCGGAATAGCTGGTAAAATTCTCGATTGTTTTCCAGCGTCGCACATCACAAGGACAACTCGTCGATTTGTCGAGCTAACACACTACTCTCATCAAATAATTCTCTCGCTCTTTGAAAACCCTCGTGGCCCATGGAATGCCTTAGCTTCCCATCATTTACTAACGTATCCAAAGCGTCTCTCAAGCCCCAAACAACTCCTACATCTACTAAAAAACCGGTCAACCCCTGACAAACTTCTTCGCGGGAACCTCTTATGTCAGTGGCAACTACCGGAAGGCCTGTCATCATTGCTTCTATGATGGAACGCGGCATTCCCTCCCGATGGGAGGGAAGCACAAAAATATCTGCAGCTCTAAGTAAGTCCGGCACATCGTCCCTCCGGCCCAGAAATTTTATTTTGTCTCTGGTTAAGTCATCCTTCAAAACACGATCGATATCTTTTTCAATACCCCCGGCGTGATCGCTTGGCAGATGCTCCCCCACGACCCAAAGCTCCGCATCTAGGTGCTCCATCGCACTGAATAATTCCCGATAACCCTTTTCAACAACCAGGCGCCCTACCATCATAATGACACAAGTCTCGGGTTCTGCTCCGAGGGCAAGCCGCCTCCGCTTTCGGTCCTCCAGACTGAGTGCTGGATAAAAGACCTTCGGATCCACTCCGTTGCCGATGGCCTTTATTCTCCCAGTTTTACACAAACCGAACCGCTGCGCCGTAACGGCATCTTCCTTTGATTGGGTAAATAACACATCGGTAAAACGCCCTAAGAACCACTCTATGGATAAAAACATAAGACGCTTTGGAAACCACATTTTGTCATGAAAATAAAATCCGTGCGCGGTGTACACTACGGTAGGCACTCTTTCTTTCCAAGCTGCCAATCGTCCAATTGCAGCTGCAATGGGGGTGTGGACCTGAATTATATCAAAGCGTTCATTTCTCAACAGTGATCTGAGAGCTCTATACGCGCACACGTGACCCCACAGGTCGGAAATGTTGCGAGAGAAAGGAATAGGCTCGATCCTCAGGCCGGTAGACCGCAGACTTCTTACAAAGGGACCCTCTGCACAGGCCACGACCACATCGTGATCCCGCCCGCGGAGTTCACTAATAAGCGGCACCAAAAAGTGGTGCAGCGTAAAATCAACCGCACAAACCTGCAGAATCTTCATATGACATCCGATTTAAGGAATAGTTCCGTATGCGCTATTAATCCAGATATTGCCAAACTTGTGAAGTCCTCTTCTTTCCGCAACCATCAGATTTTCTGGAAAATCACTATTCTTCAGTTAAAAATGCACCAAAATTCGAAAGGGACGGTTATCAGCCCCGTTGACTAACCAGTCCTCTGCATCGTATGTTCACGTCATGAACGTAACTGGTTAGGACAAAGATGAAGGCATCGAATTCCAGAGAGAACCTCCGTTTTTCCGACGAAAGCACAACTTTAAAAATTATTCACGCTATTGAACACAACGGCGCAACCTCTCAACGCTCCTTAGCCAAGGAGGTGGAGATTGCGTTGGGTTTAACTAACGCATACCTAAAACGGTGCATTAAAAAAGGATGGGTCAAGGTATCGCAAGCCCCAACAAAGAGATACTTCTACTACCTGACCCCCAAAGGGTTCTCAGAGAAAGCCCGATTGACCGCTACATACTTGTCACATTCCTTTGACATGTTTCGAGCAGCTAGGGCACAGTTTGATGAGATTATTGAAGCCTGCGATAAGAGAGGGGCAACCCGCGTAGCTCTCATCGGCGCTAGTGAGCTTGCTGAAGTGGCCATACTTTCCTCTCTGAACAAAACTCCAAATATCATCGCAGTGGTAGACCCTGTATCTAATGTACCTTCCGTAGCAGGCATTCCCATCGTGCACCAGTTATCAGAGCTCTCCAACATTGATGTGGTAATAATCACCGATATGCAATCATCACAGATGACCTTCGATCAACTACGACTCCAAATGCCAGAAGACCAGTTACTTGCTCCCGACCTTCTACGAATTAACCGTACAACCAAGGGAAAAACCCGTGAAAGGGCTTATGCATGAAGCGCTGGTACGTAGTCCATACTCAAACCAACAAAGAAAGCAAGGCCGCCCTCCACTTACAGCGTCAAGGATTTGAGATTTATCTTCCTCGGTACCTTAGGGTTGTCAACCACGCCCGCACAGCCCGAACAGTGGTTCGCCCACTATTTCAAAGGTATTTATTTGTTCAACTCAACACAAAAATAGAGCGTTGGCGATCCATAAATGGAACCTTTGGGGTTTCCTATGTAATTACCAGTGGCGAGCACCCCTTACCGACACCCAAAGGCGTGGTGGAAGCTATTCGACAAAGAGAAAATGAACAAGGCTTAGTGGGTATGCTGCCCCCCGTCTATGAGGTGGGGCAAAGATTAGAAGTTATAGAAGGGCCTCTGGCCATGGCTGATGTATTTTTCCAAAAGTTTACGGGCAATAATAAACGGGTCATGGTCCTTCTGGAAATGCTGGGTAGAACGGTCCAAACCAGCATGCCTGCTTCTACTGTAGTGGCTGCCTAATAATAGCAGCTGCCCCTTCCGACATTTCCATCGTTGTTAAACAGCGCGATAAATGGGGGATCCAGGCAAATCTATTTATATAGGCTACCTATACCAAAACCTCTAAAAGACATAAGCGCCGGCTACCGCCGTGGGTCTCTACTATATCACCAATAAGAAAGTGCTTTTCTAGTGAGGCTCGAAAATTTTCCCACGTATAAGCCGTGAAGACGTCTTGCCGATTTCTCATTAACTTCTTGACCATCGGGTCACCTCTATCGACCCATTCTACAACGCCAGCAGCGGCAATTTTCCGTAGCACTTCAACGAAGTAGGATATGGGAACGTTTCCCCCTATGCAAATATGATGCACCAATGCTAATGCCAGGAACCCATCCCCACCAATGCGATCAAAGAAACTCCCGCGCTCAAGAAGATTCCACCCCATTGCTGGCGTCGGCTCCAAAAGATCTCCAAGGACTGGGACTACATTAGAGATCTCTTCAACCTTAAGTTTACCATAAAGAGTATTAATGGCCACCGGGTCCACATCGACACAAATGATTTGGTCAACCAACGAAACAAGTGGCAAGCAATAAGCTCCTGTATTTCCACCTAGGTCAACCAATCGGGATGGCTTAAGTTTCGTTACAGCATCCCTAACAAATCCGTGTTTTGCGGAATTATCGTCCGCGCTATATGTATTTCTGCTTTCATAATCCCCCCATACCGAGCTTTTTGGCGCATATCTGAAGTCTTCTACTGTCCTGCACAGACTTTTGACATTTGCTTCTATCATGCCAACAGAAAAATTGTTTTTCTCAAAATGGGGTCGCATGTCCTGATCTGTCGCCCCGAAGGAACGATCCAGATAACCTTGCAAAAACACATGCTTAAAAGCTGCAATTCGTAGCTTATC
>CACETT010000051.1 GCA_902562525.1 uncultured Alphaproteobacteria bacterium | reverse complement strand
GGAATTGATGTTTTTCTTCCCGGAATGGTTTACGCGCGTTGGCTAAGCCCACCCGTGCGGTATGGTGCTACTCCTAAGTCAGTTAACGACTCTGCAGCTAAGTCTGTGGATGGTTACATTAAAACTATAATGGTTCCAGGTACTTCCATGCAGAATGGTTACGCCCTGGCCATTGCTGAGACAAAGCACGCAGTTGATGCGGCCGCAGCAACTATTCAAGTTGAATGGGAGCATGGGAAATTTGCGAATATAAGCAGTGAAAGCCTTTTGCAAGAGTCGCGAAAGCTTATTGATGATAAAGATGCTGGGGTGGCATGGGTGCTGGATGGAGATGTTGAGGCTGGTTTGAGCGCCTCAGCCGATGTCCATGAAGCCGAGTATACAACTAGTATTTTGGCCCATGCCTGTATGGAGCCGATGAACTGTGTGGCGACGGAGCAAGATGGTACCTACCATATATTTGTCGGAACACAGTGGGCAACCCGGTGCGTGCCATTGATAGCCGAGGCGGTTGGAGTCGATCCAGCGAATGTAGTGATTCACCAGCACTATCTTGGGGGTTTCTTCGGACGTCGTGGCGAAGCAGATGAGATGGTGCAAGCGGCTATGGCTTCCAAGGAACTAGGAAGACCTGTTAAAATTATCTACTCGCGTGAGGATGATATCCGAATGGATTTTCATCGTAGCCCCACGGTTCAAAGGATTAAAGGTGGGGTGGACTCTGATGGAAAATATGTTGCAATAGAGCATGCTGTGGCTGGTGGGTGGTCCACAAAACGTGCGGCCCCAGGTTTTCTAGGTGAGTCCGTAGATAAGAAAGGTAAGGTAGATGGGTTTTCTGTGAATGGCTCTGATTTTTGGTACACGGTGCCCAATCATCACGTGCGTGCAATAGAAAATGAAACGGCTACTCAGGCGTTACCGCCAGGTTTTTGGCGATCTGTAGCGCCAGGCTGGACCTTCTTTGCCACGGAGTCATATATAGATGAAATGGCGAGGAAAATTGGCAAAGATCCTTTGCTGATGCGTGTGGATATGCTTGATGCGGCAGGTAAGAACGCTGGTACTCCACCAAATAGTGTAGGGGGTGCTAAGCGCCTGCGTAACACTTTGATGGCCGCTGCTGGCCGGGCCGGGTTCGGCACGAAGCCGTTGGCTGAAAATATGGGTATGGGCTTATCATGTGTGAGTGCCCAAGAGCGTGGGTCGCCATCGTGGACGGCTTGCGTGGCTGAAGTGCATGTTGATCCTTCTAGTGGAGAGCCTACTGTCCAAAAGCTTACAATTGCTATGGACGTTGGTACGGTTGTTAATCCGGATGGCGCAAGAGCGCAGATAGAGGGAGCAGCCCTTTGGGGACTAAGTCAAACTTTGTATGAGCAGCTAAGTATGAGTGATGGCGGGATTGAGCAGGGCAACTTCGATGAATATGAGATGTTGCGTATGGATCAAGTTCCAGAGATTGATATTGTTCTTATTGAGCAAGGCCAATATCCGTCTGGAATAGGTGAGCCTGCTACTGCTGTTGTGCCGGCTGCTATAGCGAATGCGATTGATGACGCAGTGGGCGCCCGGGTGCGTAGCTTGCCAATCACCGCTGATGCAATAAAGGCGGCAATGGCTTAGATAAAGCTAAATAGTAGTGATATGCGATTAGTGGCGCCCTTTTTTGGGCGCCACTTTTTTATTGGAAGTCATCGAGGATTGTCCGGGATCTATTGTTACTCGTGTCACTTGTAAGTTTTTCTTGGAGCTTTTGGAATACAACAAGACTTGGTTGTGGTTGGCACCACCCATGCTCTTTTCCATTGAGCAAGTGAACAAAATTCTTTCGATCTAAAGAATTAACTCCTAGCTTGTTTTTCCAGAAGACTTTTTGTGCTCCGTAAATTGTTACTAAGGTGTAATGGGAACCCTCGGTCTCCCCGGGTACCATAAGATGACCATTATCAATTATTACAGTTCTTGTTTTAAAGTTGCTAAAAATAATTCCGTAGTAGACCTCATTAGAGTTTTTATCATTGTACAGACAGAACATGGATCTTTCTGCCCATAGATCGCCGGAGGAATAATTTGGCGGTATGTCGGGAAAGGGTAAAGTTCCTTCGCTAATGGTATGCATCAGAGAAAGAAGAACCACGCTCAACTTAACATCTGCTGTGAGAGCAAAGAGATTTAACACATGTTAACCTTCTTATTAAACAAAGTGCCTTGTTGTTATCTTTAGGCTACGATGAGAGCTTAGCTTATGTGATCCGGTCTGGCGATAAAATCATAAAAGGTAATAGTACGGGAATAAAATTTCGTATAATAAGGAGGTGCGGGCGCACACAAAAGCCTGGGGCGACATGGATGTTAATCAACAATTCGTAGGAGGTGAGAAATGATTAAAAATTTAACTGGTTTACTTGCATTGGGTTTTGGGATTGGACTTATGAATTCGTATGCTGTAGCGGACTCGGGGGCTTCGTGGGAAAGCACGTCGGCAGTTATGGCTGAGATTGATATTACTGAGACGGGCGAGGGGGCCAAAGTTTTCTCCTACAAAAATCATGGGTTTTTGCTAAGTGCTGCAGAGGGGGATGGAGTGATGACCTGCACGGGAGGTGGGGTAATTACAGACTCTGGGACCATGCTCCGCTTGGCCTGTGAAATCACCGATCGCGATGGAGATAAACGATATCTCTTGGTAGATCGGTCTGCAAAGGATGCCTTTGCCGAGGGTCAGGGGTATTTAAAAAGTGCTGGTGGGACGGGAAAACATGCTAATCGGAAGTATGAATGCCACTACGAATTTTCCTATATGCCTAAGATTGCAGATTTACCATATGCTCCGGTGGTGACAGCTAATATGTGCACTGGTGACCTTCCTGGCGGGGCAGAGTAAGGGTGCAATTATCTGAGGTTTGGCCTGCGAGGGTTTTCTTAAGCTAAGAATTAATCCTCGTAGGATTTTTCAGATGTATGGTGTTAAGGGGCTGGCTATCTAAATTTGGCCTATAAAATTATCCTGTCCTGGGTGGTACCCTCGATTACTTTGCTCAGGGTTACGGTTTATTAGTGGGCGGGAGTAGAGTGGATGGGTTGCGCTTCTTACCTCGTGTTCAATTTCAAAAAGAGTTTTTCCGGTATCGAGGTCAATAATATCGGTGAATCTCCACTCGTACTCATCTGTTTCCATTGAAATAAGTCCACGCTCTTTGAGTTTCTCGTACGGTCTTGCAAAGTCAGATATATATATTGCAATGTGGTGGCCATCATATTGATTCTGTTTAGAATCAGTCTCTAAAAAATGTAGGAATTGTGATTTCCCAGTTTTTATAGAAGCACATTCATTACTATGAATAGTTTTTAACTCGACGGTTGCTCCAAAAATTTCATCATAAAATTTGCCAATTTTCTCAGTGGTTCCCCGTGGTATATCCAGTTCTACATAGGGCATTCCAATATCTATCGTGCCATATTGGGGGGCAGGCTCGTGGATCTTAAAGTTGTTGCCCCAGGGACATGTAGCTTTGATGTGGTCGTTTTTTCGCGTATAGGAGAATGACGTGTTTTCCAAATAAGGGGCTACATCGGCAAGTGATGATTCAAGTGTTGCTAAATTGGGAACTACAAACCCGACGGTACCCCTTAATTTTTGAGCTATTGGGTTTCGACTGGGAAGGTGGACTTGGCAACGCCCCATATTAACCCACATGTTGTCTACGCCATTCATAATGAACGGATCACGAGTGAATTGTAGCCCCACGACATAAAATAAAGTAGCTAGTTTTTGGTCTGGAACTGCCAGGTTTACATGTTCCATGTGGAGGATATTACTCAGAGATTCTTTTGAACGATCAAAGCTGTCTGTCATATTGGTCCGATCCCAGTTGTATAGTGTGGAGCCCCGCTTGATTTATGATCTATTCTACTGAATTTCTTTTATTAGGAAGTGGGATAGATAACGTATTTGGGTCGTAGGATTTTTCAGAGCCCTCTGATTATTTTATTTGGAAAAAAAGGTCATGGTAAGAGCTATTTTTGGTCTGGTGTGTCGGTAGGTTCGGCTGCGAGTAGGACTACGCCCTTATCTCCTACTTCTTCCGAGTGCATAGTGCCGCCATTTAGTTGGAACTCATCCCCAGGACCTAGATTATATTCCTGTGTGGTGGTCACAATTTTGATGTTTCCCGTAATAACAATCACGTCGGCATCGTGCGGATGGCTATGGGATTCTTTAGCCTGATTAGCTGGGAGGGTGTATTTGAGAATATTAGAATGTCCACGTTCCTGAAGCCTGTTTCTTGCTTCTTCTTCGATAATATCTTTCAATGTCATTCCTTTCAAAGATATCTAGCTTTGATAATGGCATAGTATACAGGCATTAACTTAGCATGCCTACTCCTACTAAATTATGGCTGTTGTCAGTGGTAAAACAAAAGTGAATTAGGTCTGTTAACTCTACTTGTCTGGAATACATAGACTTTTATTTTCATAGGTGCATAGCGATGGATATCCTCTCTTTGTTTGGCTTATTTTCAGTCACTGCAATGTTACTTTTTTATACTTTAGAGGAGAAGAGCCCGTGGTTCGTAATGGCTTTTTCCGGCGCATGTGGGCTGGCATCAGTCTACGGATTTTTGCAGGGCGCTTGGCCTTTTGGTCTTGTGGAGGCAGTATGGATGCTGGTTGCATTAAGACGCTGGCAACGTATTAGGTGAGGTATTATTAAATTGTTCTAGTCCAAGACTTTGGAACGAAGAACTGGGGGAGAATTAGGTAATGAAAGTAAAGCGAATAGAACATATAGCGATTGCAGTAAAAAGCATGAAGAAGTTTGGTCGATTTTTAGAAAATGACCTGGATATTAAGATGGAGTACGAGGAGGAACTTCCCAAGTATCGTACCAAATTAGCGATGTATCCTGTAGGCGATACGTATATCGAACTTCTTGAATCAGACCATCCAGAGACAGAAACCTCTGAATGGATTGCGAAGCATGGTGAGGGTTTATTTCATATATGTCTGGAGGTAGAAGATATTGATGAAGCTCTAGTGGAACTTAAAGAAAAAGGAATCCTGCTAAGGAATGAAACACCCCTGATCGGGCACGGGGGAGCCCGGATCGCTTTTTTGGACCCAAAATCAACTGGAAATGTGGTAATTGAACTCGCTGAGTTGCCAACTGTTCCCAGTCATTAATTTTTTCATAAACGGGATATTCAACAAACAACCGCCCCAGATTTCCTGGGCGGTTGTTAAGAAAAAACTCTTTCAAAAAGAAGCGATTATCTCTCGGATTCCAGGACTTCGCCGAACAGAACCCACTTCTCTCCATCAAATTTAGAAAGCTGTGCGGCTTCTATTGGGTAGTAATCGGTAGAACTTGTATTAACCTTCACTCCAGGTATTACCATTGGAAGTTGAATATCGTTCAGGTTAGTAGCGCATGCCAGTATTCCGGGTCGGCTAAGGTCATCGCATCCAGCTAGCATTATATGGAGTAATCGGGAGACATTATATCCGTATCCATAAAGGGCATCTCCACGGTCCCCTTTTGGCATATGTGTATCCATCCAGGAGGACCACTCTTTAAAGCCATCCGTATCCCGCCATTGTGGGTCAGTGGGGTCCTTCATCCACTGAGCAGTAACTAGGCCTTTTGAGCACTCTAATCCAGCTGGAACTAGGGTGGCTTTCACAGAAGACGATACATTATTCATAAGATGCAGAGGTTGCCACCCTATCTCGCACGATTTTTTAATTGCCTGAGCTGCAAATTTTGGTAGCGAAATATTAAAGAAAACATTGGCGCCACTTGCTGCTAATTCCAATATTTGAGCGTCAATAGTTGGATCAGTTACTTCATAAGACACCATTTTAACAACCAACTCTTCGGCTTTGTCTCCTAGGCCTCGCAGAAAGCCGTCTCGGTAATCTTTGCCATAATCATCATTTTGAAAAAGGATGGCAATTTTAGGATCTTCCACGGTGCTTAAGGCATGATTGGCATAAATTTCACCTTCGACATCGTAGGTAGGTTGGAAGCCCATGCTCCAGGGAAATATTCGCGGTTGTCCCCATTTGGATGCGCCAGTGGCGAGAAAAATGTGGGGAACCTTTTTCGCATTTACATATCTATGGATAGCTGAATTGGTTGGTGTGCCAAGCGTATTGAATAGAAAAGCGACTTCTTCCTGTTCGACTAACTTTCGGACTTGTTCAACAGTACGCGGTGGACTGTAACTATCATCCAGGGAAATGAGATCAATCGTGCGACCATTAATTCCTCCGTCTGCATTTACACCTTTAAAGTAGGCAACAATGGTTTTCCCAATAACGGAGTAAACGGAGGCGGGGCCTGAATAAGGGTTGGTATGGCCAATTTTAATCGAGTCATCTGTAACACCAACCGTTTGGGAGCTCACAGAACTTGAGGCTAATAGCATTGCAGCAATAGTAGTGAGCAAGGTCCGGAAAGGCATTTGAATATCTCCCTTAAAAAACTAATTTTTCGCATTTTTTGAGCGATTGACTTTTATTTAGCCTGAAATTCTTTGTTTCGTCCAGCTTATTAAGCGTTCTAATGCGCCCCAGACTCCAAAAGGTACAAAATAGATAATTAAAATTAGGATGACTCCAAAAATCGCCCAAGGGGGAGGTAGCCACTCGTAAGCCAATCTGACATCTTGAGCGATGTTTGGCATAAAGACGATGAAGAGCCCTCCAAATATAGCGCCCGGGATAGATACAATTCCACCGACTACTGAGCCCACTAAAATGTAAACGGCCACGAAGAAGTTAAAGGCATCTGGACTGACGAATTCACTGGCATATGTAAATAGTGCGCCTCCTATCCCAGCATACATTGCACTTATTCCGAACGTTGTCGTTTTGACTAGAGCTGTATTAATCCCCATGGTCTTCGCTGCAATAGGGTTGTCACGGATTGCCATCATCGCCCGCCCCGATCTGCTATGAAGAATGCACCACGTGATGACCATCAAAAATACGATAATGAAGAGAGCCACATAGTAAAGTGATTGGTCTGACGTTAGCGGTGCCAGAATTGGTTCTGGTTTTGGTACAAAGATACCTTGTACCCCACCTGTCCAGTGTTCAAAGGCATCAAATTTCAAAAGCTGAGGGGTGGCCACGGCCAGAGCAAAGGTTGCTAAGGCTAAATATAATCCTTCCAGGCGGAGCGCCGGGAAGCCAAATAAAAAACCAAATATAAATGAAATAAAAGCAGCGGCAATGATGGCCTCATACGGACTC
>CACETT010000050.1 GCA_902562525.1 uncultured Alphaproteobacteria bacterium | reverse complement strand
TTACAAGATCGCAGCTTGCTTAACCACTATCTCCATCAGGCCTATTACTGTTCATCCTCTCTCTCAGCACATGAGACGCTCTGAAAACCACAACTCGCCTCGGCGTGATTGGAACCTCATCGCCCGTTTTCGGGTTTCTCCCAATTCTCAAAGCCTTGTTTCGAAGATTGAAAGAGCCAAAGGACGAAAGCTTTACCGAAGTTCCATTAACCAGAGAAGCTGAGATATACTCAAAAACCGACGCTACCAATTTCCCGGATTCATCCCTTGATAGGCCAACCTCCCTGTAGACGGCATCGCTCAAATCAGCCCTAGTGACGGTTTTTCCCGTCATGTATCCACTCCTATCTTAATTAAGCAAAGAGTATGCCTTGTTATAAAGAGGGTCAATATCAATTATTTGGGCAAAACTTCTCAGTGATTTGATTCGGTCAGATGCCTTTCCCCAGAAAGGCCCTAACCAATTACCATTACTCGAGTTCCGCTAAATCAATTTCAGCCAGGTCAGAAATAATCCTATCATTTACACCTTGCTTAACAATATCAATGCCAACACCAACGGCATTAGCAAAACCAACTGAATCCGTTCCCCCATGACTTTTCACAGCCACCCCATTTAGACCAACAAACATTGCGCCATTGTGTCGGCGGGGATCTACTTTAAGCCTCAACCGCTCGAAAGCGGAACTCGCCAGCAGCGCTCCGACACGTGAGACCAAAGAGCTTCGTAAAGACCTTCGCAAAAAGTCAGAGTAAGCCTGCGCAACTCCTTCCATCACTTTTAAGGCAACATTCCCAGTGAAACCATCCGTTACGACTACATCAGTCGTTCCTGTGGCCACATCATCACCTTCTACAAAACCCTTAAACTCAAAGTGTTGGTCGTAGCGGCGCAACAAATTGGCAACCTCCTGAAGGTCACTCTTACCTTTAAACTCCTCCTGACCTACGTTCAATAGGCCCACTGTTGGCCTCACTACCCCTAACACAGCCCGAGCCAAAATGGTGCCCATACAAGCGAACTCCACTAAATTTCTCTTACTGCACTCGACGTTAGCACCAAGATCTAGGAAAACGCTCTCACTCCTTCGAGTTGGAATAAGACCAGCAATGGCTGGCCGACTAATTCCCGGAAGGGTCTTGAGAAAGACCTTGGACATAGCCATTAATGCGCCCGTGTTACCTGCTGACACCACCGCATCTGCTTTTCCGTGAGCAACAGCTTGGATAGCCATCCCCATACTAGAGGACCGCCCCCTTCTTAAGGCGACAGATGGCTTCGCCTCAGCCGTTATTTCCTCACTGGTATGAATGATATCACAGTCACTAGATAGCTGCTTGTATTTAGCCATCAACGGACGGCACACCGACTCATCACCAAAAACCATAAATTTAGACTCTGGAAATCTTTCCTTAGCCACACTAGCACCAGCTATAGCGGCAGCTGGGCCCTCATCACCACCCATGGCGTCTATAGCTATCAGATTTCGAGATTTCATTGCAGGTCGACTTTCAGCCGCCGCCATACACAGTCATCCAGTCACTCTACCGACACTACTTCCCGTCCACGGTAGTAGCCACAGGCCGAACACATGTGATGGGCGCGCTTCAGTTCTCCGCAATTAGAACACTCTACCAGATTTATCTGACTTAAAGAATGGTGCGACCGCCGTTTATCCCGACGTGACCTTGTAACCTTTCTCTTTGGAACTGCCATTTGTACCACCCATCCTTCCACAGTGAGTAACCGGTTAGATTTATTAATCAAAGTCGCCTAGAAGGGCAAGCCCATATCACCCAATTGGCTTTTTTTTCTTTTCCTTCAATAATTTAGAAAGATCAGCAAATGGTGAATTTTTGGAACTAAGTTCGGAGTAAGTCCCACCTGCTGCTACCCGACCACATTGGCCTTGCTCATGTTTGGGATAGGACGCGATTGATAAACTTAGTTGATCTTGGACCAATTTACCTACTTCTAGCATTCCATCCGAATATATCTCAGGATGATCTTCATCCAGGTAGGTAAATATATCCTCTCTGTTTACTTGCCGAACAGTCGGGACGAATTTCGCCCCTACATCCTCTTTTAAGCTACTACTAATTAACCCCATACAAACTACACATTCCTGAACAAACGAGGCTTTAAACTTTCCTTTTAAAATAAAGACACTCGCATCCCTAGAACTCTTTAATACATTCACATCAGCCACCAACTCAGTCAACTCCGCCAAATTAAGAAAACCTGCAAGTGTCCTTCTAGCCGCGGAATTCCAACGTAATTCACGTTCCCATCTTTTGCTTCCAATTTCCACTATGCTTATGCAAAAAGATGTTGCCACTAAATTTTCACCCATTTCTGGACAAATCTCCCTTCTGAAAAACCGGGAAAGAAAAGCTGGCTTTTACTATATCGGTATCGCTGTATTCATTTAATGTGCGGGCAAAACTAGCCAAGTACATATTCAGCAAATTAATCTCTATACTCTTGTGTGTTTGATCCCCTACCGAAAAAACCACTCCTAAAGCAGCAGCCATCTGCTCATCCTTATCAAAGCTACCTTCATACAAGTGAAATCTCTGATTCACCATTTTAAAAAGGCTTTTTACGTTTTTTCCCACACGCAAATCCCCGACGCCCATTTCCCGAATGGAACGGTCTAGGTCGTCAGACATTCTATCCATTAGTGCCTGGGCTAGTAACCCACCAGACTCGACCGCCCCCAGCCTCCTCTGTAAGAGAAACATATGCAATATAAGCGACTCAAACCTCCCCTGTGGATTATCTGGCACCCCTACCACCTCAAACAAAAAGTGGCCTCGAGATGCCTGAACTAACCTTTGGTACACTTCTGTAGCAGAGCGATTATTTAACTTTCGCTTGGACCAAAAGGTAAGCAGGACATTCCACCACATCTATTTATCCACTCAATAAACCACTAGCAACTAGGTTAGCGACGGGAGATACCCATTGTTATATATAATAAACTAGATACATTAACAAAATGATGTCGATGGTATCAGTCATAATAACTTTTGGGCTAGCACAGCCATGCCGTTATCTACCTAAAGTGATAGCCCTTTCGGTACTTTCAATTCTTCTATGTGGAACCGGATGCCAACCTAGGATAACCACTCACGGGTTTATGCCCAGGACTGATCTTATAGAACGACTTCAACCGGGTGAACAAAATAAAAACCAAATAGCAGCTATTCTGGGAAGCCCAACCATGATGGGTACCTTTGACCAAGACACATGGTATTACGTTACACAAACCACAGAAAATAAATTCTTTTTCAAACCAGAAATTATTGACCAAGCAATACTGGCTCTGACGTTCGACGAAGCCGGCGTACTGGCATCCTTGGAAAAAAAATCGATGCTGGACGCCATACGAATAGAACCCAATACAGAACAAACACCTACCGTGGGCCGAAAACTCTCACTTATTCAGCAGCTTTTTGGCAACTTTGGCCGCTTTAGTAATTCTTCCGGCAAAACCTCCTACTAAAGAAAATCAAAATGTATCTTCCCGCATGATAGGCATACTTAACCAAGAACTGCCAAAAGCAATAGAGCTACGATATTGATGATTTTTATCATTGGGTTCACTGCAGGCCCTGCTGTATCCTTGTATGGATCTCCCACGGTATCTCCAGTAACTGACGCTTTATGGGCCTCCGACGCCTTCCCGCCGTGATTCCCATCTTCTATATACTTTTTTGCGTTATCCCAAGCGCCACCACCCGAAGTCATAGAAATAGCCACAAAAATTCCTGTCACTATCGTTCCTAGCAGCATTGCTCCAAGGGTTGTAAAGGCTTCTCCTTGCCCAGCAACAGCCCAAATAACAACATATACGACTATTGGAGCAAGGACTGGCAACAGGGAGGGAATGATCATCTCCTTTATGGCAGCCTTTGTTAGAAGATCGACTGCTTTCCCATATTCCGGCCTCGCCGTGCCCTCCATAATCCCGGGGATTTCTTTAAATTGACGACGGACCTCTACAACAACTTGACCACCAGCACGGCCTACCGCCATCATACCAAGGGCTCCAAAAAGGTATGGCAACAATCCGCCTAAGAACAAACCGATCACAACATACGGACTCTGCAATTCGAAACTAATTTCCAGTTGAGGGAAGTAATGACCAAGATCCTCTGTATAGGCTGCAAATAAGACGAGAGCAGCCAAACCTGCCGAGCCGATGGCATAGCCCTTTGTTACGGCCTTGGTTGTATTTCCAACGGCATCCAGTGCATCAGTAGTTCGTCTCACATCCTCGGGCAGATCAGCCATCTCAGCAATTCCACCCGCGTTATCTGTGACAGGCCCATAGGCGTCTAGTGCAACCACCATTCCAGCTAAAGCTAACATTGTCGTAGCTGCAATCGCCAGACCAAACAATCCTGCTGTTATATAGGCAACTATAATTCCGCCACAGATCACCAAAACTGGCAACGCAGTCGACTCCATGGATACCGCAAGACCTTGAATAATATTTGTGGCGTGTCCGGTCTCGGAGGCCCGGGCAACACTCTTGACAGGACGATGGTCCGTCCCCGTGTAGTACTCTGTAATCCAAACCAGCAAACCCGTCACGAGAAGGCCAACCAAGGCACAAATGTATAAGTCTCCACCTGTAACCGCCCCAGCTTTAGTTAACGTGTATGGAGTATTAAAACCAAGCATCCAGCCAACTACTGCCGCAATTAGCGCGGCAGAGATAACTGCTGTGGCTATCAAGCCCTTGTACAGTGCCCCCATAATACTTTGGCTAGCTCCCAACCGAACGAAATAGGTGCCAACGATCGAACCCAGAATGCAAACGGCGCCAATTGCAAGGGGAAACTGCATCATTACGGCTTGGTCCGCTGGTAGGAAGAAGATAGCTGCCAAAAGCATAGTCGCCACTACGGTAACCGCATAAGTCTCAAATAAATCAGCTGCCATCCCTGCGCAATCGCCTACATTATCGCCTACGTTGTCAGCAATCACAGCCGCATTTCTAGGATCATCCTCCGGGATTCCCGCCTCAATTTTCCCGACCAGGTCAGCACCTACGTCAGCGCCCTTGGTGAAAATTCCACCGCCAAGTCGGGCGAAAATAGAGATTAACGATGCCCCAAAACTCAAACCTACCAAGGCTTCCAGAAGAACACGGGTTTCCACACCCATCCCGAGAAGCACAGCATAGTAGACACTCACCGCCAACAGGCCCAGGCCCACTACCAGTAGCCCAGTTACAGCCCCAGACTTGAATGCTATAGACAATGCCTCAGCCAAACTCTTCCTCGCGGCCTCTGCTGTCCTTACATTAGCTCGAACCGAGACGTTCATACCCAAATAGCCTGCCACCCCAGAGAGAATAGCACCTATCAGATAACCTATAGCCACTTCCTTCCCTAGCAATAACCATAGGACAGCGCCTATCAGGATACCCACTATCCCTATCGCTCTATACTGACGGTTGAGATAGGCACTAGCACCTTCTTGAACGGCGCCAGCAATTTCTCTCATTCGATCATTCCCTGCATCCGCAGATAAAACTTGTCGGGTCGTAAACAAACCATAAACGACCGCCAATAACCCACAGACAATGGCGACAGACAGTGCTATAGACATACCTTGTATCCTTTTACCTAAGTATTAAAACTCATCTTTTGAATCACAAACAAAAACCTCATTCAACCTCTCCAAAGCGCACGGAACATGCCAGAGCTACACAGATAACGCAAGCGACGTTGTCTCAAAAGGCATGCTTATATCCCAACGCCTCAGTTCTAATCGTAGCTCCTTGTTCATCCACTAACCATACTCCATCACCTCCTGTAATCACTCCAACCTCCGTTACTGCAACCAAATGCTCCGCGGTGGTTCGACAGAAGGCTTGATTATTTTTTTCAGGAACCACCAAAACCAATTCATAGTCGTCCCCGCCACCCATCAACTGTGACCTTAGGGCGGTCCTAGTGCTTATCAAAGATTCAGCCCTAGAGGAAAAAGGTACAGAAACTTCCCAAACCTTCGCTCCTACATTACTCGCCACGCAAATATGTCCTATATCCGAGAGCAAACCATCTGAAATATCAACCGCAGCGCTAGCAATACCCCGCATTCCTCTCCCGACAGAAAGCCGAGGTTCCGGCCAAAGGAATTTGTTTACGAAATACTCTATAGTCTCTTTATCACATTGTTTCAAATCACCTTTCAAGGCACTTAATCCCAGGGCAGCGTCACCGATGTTACCCGTCACATAAATCCGATCCCCAACTCCAGCAGCTGATCTAGTCAATGCAGAATTGCAAGGGACCTCCCCAAAGGCAGTTATAGAAATTGACAAGGGCCCTGGTGTCGCCACGGTATCTCCCCCAATCAAACATATGCCGTATCTCTTCTGGTCTTCTAGGAGTTGCGAAGCAAAGTCTTCGAACCATTTCTCCGGCGTACCCGATGGAACCATCAACGCCAATGTATATGCCACTGGCGTAGCTCCCATGGCAGCCAAGTCGCTGAGATTTACCCGCAACGCCCGTGCTGCCACTGTCTGGGGCAAGCTACCCTCCAAAAAATGAACGCCCGCAATTAGGGCGTCGCATGTAATCACTATATCTAGCCCGGATGCTGATTGAATAACGGCTCCGTCGTCTGCCAAATCAAGGGCCGCTGCATTGCCGCCGGTAAGTGGACGAAAATACTTCGATATGACCCCAAATTCATCTATCAACTGGCCACCGCCCATCGCCACTCTACCCCCCCAATTCAGCTCTTTCGTTCATTTCTTTCTGGCGAAATTTTCGTGCTAATGTATCTAAGGCAGCATTCACAAAAGCGGTTTCTTCTTTACCGCTAAAGCCACCAGCAATATCCACATACTCCTTAATTATAACCCGGGCAGGAACAGATTTTCCCTGGAGCTCAAAACACGCAGCTCTCAAAAGGGCCCTGCTGGTGGGATCCAAACGCAGAACAGTCCAGCCCCCGGCCAAGACGCCTTCAATCTTGATATCAAGTTCACGAATTTCTCTATCTACACTTGCCACAATTAACGAAAAAAGGGAGCTATCAACTCTAGTGTCTTCCTGATCCGGTGGTGCCTGATTTAGGCGAAACTCCTTAAATTCATGAATTACTGAGGCAGCGGTCTGCCCATTAGCCTCCAACTGAAATAAAGCCTGAACCGCTGCCAGCCGGGCAACCTGCTTTTGCCGCCTATTTTGGGTCATTATCGGGGCCCTAAGCCTGAGCCGTAAACCGACGACGCAACTCGACCATACGAAGGCATGCTATAGCCACATCACGACCCTTATTTAGCTCCTTGACGGAAGCCCGGCGCCAAGCTTGTTCCCGAGTATCAGTAGTCAAAATTCCATATCCCACGGCCAGTTGGAGTCGTACGGCCAGATCCGAAAGTGCTCGCGCACTTTCAC
>CACETT010000049.1 GCA_902562525.1 uncultured Alphaproteobacteria bacterium | reverse complement strand
GGCTCCGATAATGCTCCGGGTTCTTCCCGCACAGTTTATTACAACGAGTGTCTTAGGATCCGGTGCCACTTCCTGAATTCGGTGGACGAGTTCTGCGCCAGGAATATTGATTGCGTTGGGCAGGCTCATTCGAAAAAATTCATCTTTTGGGCGGCTATCAAGCACCACCACATTCTTCTTAGTATCTTCGAGGACCTGAGATAGATCCGCTGGGGTCACGTGAGGCGTCTGATATTTTTCTTCAACATATTCGCCAAAGGCTTTACTAACAACATGGATCCCCGAGTAAAGAGAAAACCCAGCTTCTTTCCATTTTGAAATTCCTCCTCGTAAGATTTTAAGATTTTTATATCGCTGTTTTCTTAAGGTTTCAAATGCCTTTGGTGCTCCGTTGTGATCTCTGCCCGTTGCATCGCAGAGAATTATAGGGGTTGTCTTTCTAGGGACAAGTTTTGCTATGATTAACTCTAGCTCGTTCAAGGGGGCATTGCTGGCTAATAGTAAATGGCTGTTTGCAAAAGAGCCTTCCTCACGGACATCAATTATAGAATACTCTTCGGAGCTGGTAGTAATTATCTGCCAGAGATCCTCCGGAGATATGAAGTCCATCACTTATATATGTGAGGGTTTGCTGGGAATGTTTTGTATGTTCCAAGCTGCATATTAAAGGCTTTGCGATTTGGTAAATGTTCTATGCTTTTGCCATAAAAATGGAAATTGACTGTTGGTGATTCTGTTAAGCAATGGATTGAGTGGATATCATCTGGCATTAGAGTGATGCCATTTCCTGCGGCAACAGTCGTCGATGCATATTCTTGTATTTTTGCTTTCCCATTGTCATTAGGCGGGCTCGAAAATTTATAGAATTTATTTATTTCCTCTCCCTCAATTCCAACTATTACCGCCCAGGTTGTATGGTTGTGAGGCGGTGACATGTTTCCTTTAAGTTCGGAGACGACATATAAGGCGGAGGTGTGATCCGATTCCTCGGAGAGCAAATATAATGAGCTGGTTCCGTCACCTTCCCTCACTGGAAAAGTTTCAGCATTAAAAAGATTTTTATGGGTAGCGAGTAGAAGCAATCGTTGCTTAATGGAATTGAGCATGTCGCCAGTGATAGTTTCTGGCGGAATAAACTGCTTCACATCGTCAATGTAGCGTTTTATTTCACTCTTCCGCTGGGCTGCTATTGTCTTAAGGTCCGTATTCTGCATCTTCATCCACAATAATTATTCGATATGTTTGGGCTGACCGCCATTTCCTATTCTGCAGGGGTTGGCGGGGTCTGGAGGGGGGCATCGGATACAGATGCATTATTATCGCTTGGGTTGATCTCAGAATACCAGAGGCTGTGGTGTTCTTTGGCCCAGTTTTCCTCAACATTTCCCGACCACATCGCATGGATTGCCCCCTCCATACCAATGGTGCCAATGTAAATGTGAGCTAAAATCACTACTGTAAGAGCTAACGCCCCAATGGTGTGTAGGACCTGTATGCCTTGCATGTCTTGTACGGAGGTGTCTCCACTGAATGGAAATAGAAGCATAATGCCTGAGTACGATATCATTCCACCACCTATCACTACTGCCGCAAAAATAATCTTTTGACCGGCATTAAATTTTTGTGCAGGAGGGTGGGTGCCAGATTTAAACATGCCTCCACCTTGGAGGAGCCACGTTAAATCAATCTTGTTAGGAATATTGTGTTTTATCCATAGAAAAAACATAATTGTTATTCCCAAAATGAAGACAATACCTAAATAATTGTGGGCCATCTTTCCTAAGAGTGTGAGGCTGGCAAAGGCATCAGCTCCAAGCCATGGTTTGATTATGTAACGCCCATATAGGAGATTCAGTCCTGTTAATGATAGGATGATAAAGGTGGCTGCGACGATCCAATGCATCCATCTTTCCAATAATGTAAACCGCTGGACGGTTTTTCCGGTCACCCCGCCCTCAATTCGAATCCGCCCCTTTAAGGCAAAAAATAGGGCCAACGCCGCAATAATTCCAAACAACCCCCATACACCGTAGTTTGATATTGGGCCATTGCGAATTGACCTCCATTCTTCTCCTCCAGATTGGACAAGAACTCCAGCTTTCTTGTCGGGGATTGAGACCTGCCCTTGGATCCCTCCACGCACGGCCTTCCACATCTCAATATTATTGTTTTGACCTATGTCTGGACTCGTTAGCTGTGCGTCTACTTCTTGTGCCGATGCGGCCCCGTATAAGGTGATGGATAATAGAAGAATGCTGCCTACTGCGACGTATAAGAAATTAGAGATATTAGGTGTGCGCAGCATGTTTACGGTGTCCCTTATCTTTGTGCCAGTTCATTTGGCCGAGTTGCACTATTTCTTAGGTGCAAAATGGAAGACCTAGAAATTTTGTTTCGCAACCCGGTGCCTAAGTTTTTCATGGGTTTCATTATCAATAAGAGGCATTGGCTCTCCAGAGTAGGTTTTGTCAAATTCTAAGGTTCGACCTTGTTCTTCTTCCCGACAAGCACCTAAAATTAGGACTATGCAGCATAAGGCTATAAGGTTAATTGTAGGCACTGCTTGATTTAAGTCTTTTTGTCATCGTCATAGGCCGTTCCCCAACCCCAAGCCCCCGACCCAAACCCACGAGCTACTGTTCGTTCACGGTAAATATCAGAGATCTCATCTCCATCACCGGCTAATAGAGCTTTTGTCGAGCACATCTCTGCACACAAAGGAAGTTTGCCTTCAGAAAGACGGTCCTGTCCATATTCATAGTCGGAATCTTCGGGGCCTCCGGCACAAAAAGTACATTTATCCATTTTTCCCCGAGTGCCAAAATTTCCGGCCTGTGGATACTGAGGAGCACCGAATGGACAGGCATAAAAGCAATACCCACACCCTATGCACTGGTCTTTAGAGTGGAGGACAACGCCCTCGTCGGTAGTGTAAAAACAGTCCACAGGACATACAGCCTGGCAAGGTGCATCTGAGCAGTGCATACATGCTACGGACAGGGACATTTCTCCAGGTTGACCGTCATTGACTGTAACGACCCGCCGTCGATTAACGCCCCATGGGACTTCATGTTCATTTTTACAAGCAGTGACACATGCATTGCATTCGATGCAGCGTTCTCCGTCACAAAGAAACTTCATTCTAGCCATATCTTCCGCTCCCACCTAAGATTTAAATCGCATCTATACGACAAAGCGTGCATTTTGTTTCTTGCATGCCTGTAACGCTATCATATCCGTAAGTTTGTGCTGTATTTGAGGCTTCACCAAGGACATAGGGGTCAGATCCAGAGGGATATTTATCCCGTAAGTCTTTACCCATCCAGTGGCCACCAAAATGGAATGGCATAAATACTACCCCTCGGCCGACCCGTTCGGTAATCATAGCCTTAACCTTCACTTTAGCACCCTCTGGCCCTTCTACCCAGATTTGGTTCCCGTCAATGATGCCGTTGTTATTTGCATCAAATGGGTTGATCTCGGCAAACATATCTTGCTGTAGTTCGGCCAGCCAGGGGTTAGATCTGGTTTCTTCACCGCCACCTTCATATTCCACCAATCTACCGGAGGTTAGAATTAACGGATAATTTTTAGAGTAGTCTTTCTCTTGAATGGATTTGTACAAAGTTGGCAGTCTATAAAAAACTTTATCCTCGTAGGTAGGGTAATCGGCTACGAGGTCCCGGCGAGGCGTATATAAAGGCTCTCGGTGGATTGGAACTGGATCCGGGAAGGTCCAGACTACTGACCTTGCTTTAGCGTTACCAAAAGGCGCACATCCATGGGAAATCGCCACCCGTTGAATTCCACCTGACAGATCGGTCTTCCAGTTAACTTTTCCTATTTCTGCACCACCAATTTCATTAATTACAGATTTTTCGGTTTGTGTTAAATCTTGGTCCCAACCGAGCTTCATGAGCATTGCCATTGTAAACTCTGGGTAGCCGTCTTCAATCTCTGATCCCAAAGGATAGCTGTTCTCTGCAAGCAGATTCTGTCCGTCTCGTTCAACCCCAAAGCGAGCTCTAAAGCATAACCCACCTTCTGCAACCGGTTTAGAGGTGTCGTATAGAATAGGGGTGCCTGGATGGTTCATTTCTGGCGTTCCCCATGATGGCCAAGGCATTCCATAATACTCACCATCACACGGTCCCCCGACCGCCTTCAAAGTGGTTCTGTCAAACGTGTGCTGGTGCGCCATATGCTTCCGGATTCGTTCCGGAGACTGCCCTGTATATCCTATTGTCCACATACCACGATTAATTTCTCTTGTGATATCCTCGACGTAAGGCTCGCTGTTGTTGATAGCGATATTTTTGAACATCTCATCAGAAAATCCAAATTTTTCCGCAAGCATGAACATGATTTCGTGATCTGGACGGGATTCAAAGAGGGGTTCGACTACCTTTTCACGCCATTGAATAGAGCGGTTTGAGGCGGTTACCGAACCATACGTTTCAAACTGGGTGGCTGCGGGAAGGAGATAAACGCCTTCAGTTCTGTCCTGCATTACTGCCGTCATGGTAGGATAGGGGTCAATTACTACCAGTGTATCCAGTTGTTCCATAGCCCGTTTCATGTCTGGCAAGCGGGTTTGCGAATTCGGTGCATGTCCCCAGAAGACCATAGCTTGGACGGGGTTAGGTTGTTCGATATTTCCAGGCTCCTCGATGACGCCGTCAAACCAACGCGAAACAGGGATGCCTTTTGCAGACATAATCTCAGCAGAATCAAAACGATCTACTAGATAATCATAGTCTGTCTCCCAGACCCTGGACCAGTGTTTCCAGGCCCCAGTTGAAAGCCCGTAATACCCTGGTAAGGTGTGACACAGTACTCCGAGGTCTGTCGCCCCTTGAACATTGTCGTGCCCTCGGAAAATATTGGTTCCTCCGCCCTCTTTCCCCATGTTGCCCAGCGCTAACTGAAGAATGCAATAAGCCCGAGTGTTGTTGTTTCCGTTTGTATGCTGAGTGCCTCCCATACACCATACTACTGTTGCTGGGCGGTTTTCTGCGAGCGTTTGAGCCACATTACGTAATTGTGAGCCGGGCACACCACTGACTTTTTCAACTTCCTCGGGTGTCCATTTGCTCACTTCAGAACGTATCTGGTCCATTCCCCAAACGCGTTGCTGGATAAATTCCTCATCCTCCCAGCCATTTTCAAATATATGCCATAGCAAGCCCCAGATAACCGCCACGTCTGTCCCCGGGCGGAGCCGCACGTATTCATCCGCGTGGGCTGCAGTACGTGTGAATCTCGGGTCACAAACAATTAATGGCGCTTGATTTTGTTCCTTAGCTTTCAAAATATGCAGGAGAGATACAGGATGTGCTTCGGCCGGGTTTCCGCCGATAAAGAACATTGCCTTGGAGTTATGTATATCGTTGTAGCTGTTTGTCATCGCTCCGTAGCCCCAAGTATTGGCTACGCCGGCAACAGTAGTTGAGTGGCAGATTCGTGCCTGATGGTCGACGTTGTTGGTTCCCCAATAAGCCGCGAACTTGCGGAATAGATAGGCTTGTTCATTGGAAAACTTTGCTGAGCCGAGCCAGTAGACGGAATCGGGTCCCGACTCCAGTCGAATTTTATTAAATCGGGCACCAATCTCTTCAATAGCCTGCTCCCAGCTAATGCGCTTCCACTGGCCATTTTCCATTTTTGTCGGATACTTTAGTCGTCGCTCTCCATGAGCATGTTCTCTAACACTGGCTCCTTTAGCGCAATGGGCACCCAGATTAAATGGGCTATCAAACGAGGGTTCTTGACCAACCCAAACGCCGTTTTGAACTTCCGCTGTTACCGTGCATCCGACGGAGCAATGGGTGCACACTGATAAGACCTTTTTAATTTCATCATTAAGGTTGCCCTCGGTGTTTGCCTCCGCTTCGTGGACCCGAGCCAGAGGGACACCCGTGGTTAAGGCGGCCGCGCTGGCTGCAAGCCCTGATTTCTTCAAGAAAGTTCGGCGATCCATAAAAGAAGGTGCGGAGATACTCTCTTTTATGTGCGGTTGCCGTTTAATGGTGCGGCGTTTAGTCAGCATTATAATATTCTCCCTAGAATCGGGCTAGACGGTACGCTTGTTTTATGTGCTCGGTCAGACGGTATTTAGTATTAGTTTTTTCTTGGTTATTACTTTTTTGCTCGGAGTTTGCAGTCGCTGGAACTACTATTACTGATGCGCCCGCCCCGATAGCTGTTAGACCTGCGGACCGGAAGAAATTCCTCCGATCTAATTGGTCCTTTTTGATTTTTCCCAAGTTATCTTTCACCTTGATCCCCCTTTTCTGCCAGCTTATTGATCAAGCTCAAAGGCTTGTTTTTCAACATTTATGAATTCTATCCCCAGATCTCCGACCGCAGAATAAAAACGGGCGGATTTAGCATTTTTCAGGTCCTCAAAAAACTCATTACCCCAAGAACCAAGGTGCTTTGTAAAAAAACTCTGTTGGGTCTCTAGGGAAGCTGCTCCATTAATCTCACTCGATACCAGCAAGGACATTACTTCGCATAGACTACTCATGCTATCTTCAGGTTCCATCACGTTATGTCGTTGCTGTATTTTTAGGTGATGGAGATCAGATCTTAGCCGTGCAAGTGGTTTTTCATGGAGGAACCCGGAAAGGTAATATGAGCCATAGGGCACCAGTTCTCCTTCTCCAAGCCCTATGAATAAATTGTGAAACTCATCCATTATTGAATCTGCGTCCAATTCTTTAGCTTTGTTGGCGATCTTTCTTAAAGCCTCGCCTATGGGCGAAGCGCCGTCGCCGAGGCTGTCTAGTATACGCAAGGTCTCTTTATCTGGCGGTTTACTGAGTAGGAGCGCCAAAAGCCTGTATATTCCAGCCCTTGCTAGCTCTTCTTCCCTTTGTTCAATTAGCTGACCGGGTCGCGCCTTAGCCAAATTTTCCCGTTCTGTAACAATCACTTGTTCTCACCCCCCCCTCGGAAAAATACTCCTCTGAGAACTACGCAGATCTAGGGTTAATTTTGTAGGATAGTGGGCCCTCGGTCAACTAGGTTCGCCATCGGGGCTGATTTGCTGATCTTCTTCTTTTCTAACGTTATCAAGCTCATCTGGCGACCGATGGTTGGCCACTTTTTCCTCCCCTTCGGTTTCTTGATTATTTTCCTCGTTCTCAGCAGTGACCGGTTTTTCCTTAGCAAGAAAATGTTGGCTAATTGTATACGCGGTTTTGACGATTTTTCCTGCGCCCATCTTTATAAAGTTGTCGTCGTAGTCGTTCAATCCATCCAAATTGGCAAGCACGGGGTCTGTTGACCAGAGTTTTCTGAGAGCGGCTCGTTTGAGGAGAGTTGGCACTCCCTTTTGGAGGAAGGGGGTAAAATCTGACTCACCAGTCAAGCTTTCGATAGAGGGTAGATGAGACGTTTCTTGATCGTCGACCTTAGCGGCTTCTATAGGATCTTCGGGAGAGGTTTGCGGTTGTCCATCGTCATGAGTAACAGAGCTAGGTCCGTCT
>CACETT010000048.1:2500-7587 GCA_902562525.1 uncultured Alphaproteobacteria bacterium | reverse complement strand
TGTCTCCTTCCTGGATTAAGACGGTGTTTGCTTGGCCGGGGTTCGTCTTCACTAACGCATCATCGGGTGCATCAAAGCCATAGTTCTCGAGCACATTTTGGCTTGGTTTCCCTGCTTTTAGATCAGCTTGCAAGGAGGTTAGGTGCTTGCTTGCCTGGATGGCTTCTTTCATCAGGGAGGCGGTTGCTCGGTATGCCGTGTACCTACCTTCCATATACTCAATTACGACTGTTTTGTTTGATGGAATTCCGAGTACTAGTTTTTGGAGTTGGTATCCACCTTCTGACAAATTAAACTGCAAGGCGACTTTTTTGTCGGCCCTGATGTTATCACTATTATAAACTCCGTGTAGGCTACGTAAGGCCAAGCGAATTTCCTTAGGTGAAACCCTCTGTCTCCGTAATATGTTTTCTAACGTGTCCCCTGGCTTTATCTTTATTATCTCGATGCTAAGGGTATTTGGGTGGGGGGTTGTCATGATAGTTGATGCTGGCTGCACGGGAGTAGCTGTGTTTTCCTCAAGCGATTCGGTCGCTAGGATATAGTTTGACAACGGTTGATAACCGTATGTCCCATCCCTTTTTCTATTTACTCTTAGGGCGTTTGCCGAGTCTGGAGAGATAATTACCGAAACTAGAAAAGGATGTTCCTCAGTGGTTTGTGCGAACAATAGCTGAATTTTCTGGCCAACTGGTAACCGCGCAAAATCTATTTTCTGAGAGAGAGTTTGTGTAGCGTTGTAAACATCCTGGGCAGCTGCTCTGGTCCTGAGCAGCCGCTTAACAAACGACTCCCCTTTTTTCAGTGAAATAAATTCCTCACGATACAGTTTAGCTGAGATACCTGGATTTGATGTTTTGGGATCCGGTTCGACGCGGGGCTTCGATATTTCAGATCTATCTGGCGTAGAGTTCGCTGTTTGGGGGCTAGTTTTCGTGGCCCTGCTTGGGTTGGCTGGTCCGGCAGACGGCTTTTTAGCTTGCCTCAAAGGCAATGTTATGGTCACGTTGCCAGCCGGCGTACCAAGTGCTGCAATGCTCACAAGCCTAATTTCGCCATTTAGAGATTGTAGCTTGAGGACAAATGTTTGATTGATCTGCAGGCGTCGCAAGTCTATTTGAGGAGCAAGTGCTTTAATTGCTCCTTTTATGTCTTTCTCGTTAAGCCCGGAGCTGTGTAACAAGCCAATCAATGTATCGCCTTGGCCTAGTGTAATCGTGTGGGAGAATGATGCGTTTGTATCGACGGTTCTGGTTGGGTCCAGCGATGAGCGGATTGCGGCAACGGCTTGAGATTTGGATAATTTGTGGAGGACTAGTTTTTTGGTTAAGGAACGAACTAGAGTCCAATGCAGCTCTCCATTCCCGTGAAGAATTAGCCCAAAAATTTTTGCCTTATAGTCCTTGTCGGTGACCGGTTCGTCCAGGTATAAATCCAAGGTTTGGCCAATGTGAATTTGGTTCAATTTGACTTTTTTAGCCAGTAGGCGGATGGCTTCTAGGATGTCCTCGTCGGCTACTCTGGATTCCTTAAGAATAGAAGTGAGTGTATCTCCTTCCCTAAAGATTTTTTGCTGTGCGCTCGAGCTAACCTCTGGCTGGGAGGCGGGCCTTGTGGTGGTGCCATCTTCGCTTACGGCACCTAGTGTGGTAAGGCAAACTGCCGCAATTGTAATAATTAGTAGTCTAATCTTTTGCGGTGCGGACAGAACGAGTTGTGACATGGTTTTTGGGTAGGCGCAGCAAATCAAAGGTAATTGGGTTGTTTTAGAATAGTGAGCTGGTACCATTACCCATACATAAAGATAAGTTGTTTTTTATCAATAAGGAATATCGAGGGGTAAAAGATAGTAATTTCTGGCTTAACCCCAGTTGACAGTGGGCAGCAGAAGGCCGTATAAGTTTGCCCTCGCTTAGAGAGTCTTTTAAGTGGGATGAAGTGGCGTTCCACCGCCGTTAGTGGCGGAGGGCGGCGCATGCTGTTTGAAAATGTAAATGATGAAGGGATGCGCAGGCGGCGGTGCATATGGCGCCAAAGCATTGGGCATCCTGCATATGTCTTAGGGTCGGAAGACCTTGGGGCAGATGCTCAATGTGCGTGCCAGAATTTAAGGCTGTCTGTAGTTGGGACTTGTTCCCAGGTAAGGATGGCCATCTCTCAACTTGAGAGTTTGATCCTGGCTCAGAACGAACGCTGGCGGCAGGCTTAACACATGCAAGTCGAACGAGAACCCGCACTTCGGTGCGGCGGAAAGTGGCGCACGGGTGAGTAACACGTGGGAACCTACCCTTTGGTTCGGAATAACCGCGGGAAACTGCGGCTAATACCGGATAAGCCCTTCGGGGGAAAGATTTATCGCCAATGGATGGGCCCGCGCCGGATTAGCTAGTTGGTAGGGTAACGGCCTACCAAGGCTTCGATCCGTAGCTGGTCTGAGAGGACGGTCAGCCACACTGGGACTGAGACACGGCCCAGACTCCTACGGGAGGCAGCAGTGGGGAATATTGGACAATGGGCGCAAGCCTGATCCAGCCATGCCGCGTGAGTGAAGAAGGCCCTAGGGTTGTAAAGCTCTTTCATCGGGGAAGATAATGACGGTACCCGAAAAAGAAGCCCCGGCTAACTCCGTGCCAGCAGCCGCGGTAATACGGAGGGGGCTAGCGTTGTTCGGAATTACTGGGCGTAAAGAGCGCGTAGGCGGTTTACCAAGTTGGGGGTGAAATCCCGGAGCTTAACTCCGGAACTGCCCTCAAAACTGATAGGCTAGAGTGTGGGAGAGGAGAGTGGAATTCCCAGTGTAGAGGTGAAATTCGTAGATATTGGGAAGAACACCAGTGGCGAAGGCGGCTCTCTGGACCACAACTGACGCTGAGGCGCGAAAGCGTGGGGAGCAAACAGGATTAGATACCCTGGTAGTCCACGCCGTAAACGATGAGTGCTAGACGTTGGGGGGCTTGCCCTTCAGTGTCGCAGCTAACGCAATAAGCACTCCGCCTGGGGAGTACGGTCGCAAGATTAAAACTCAAAGGAATTGACGGGGGCCCGCACAAGCGGTGGAGCATGTGGTTTAATTCGACGCAACGCGAAGAACCTTACCAGCCTTTGACATGCTGGGTTTTGGGTCTAAGAGATTAGACCCTTCATTTAGTTGGGCCCAGTACAGGTGCTGCATGGCTGTCGTCAGCTCGTGTCGTGAGATGTTGGGTTAAGTCCCGCAACGAGCGCAACCCTCTTTTTCAGTTGCCATCGGTTCGGCCGGGCACTCTGAAGATACCGCCGGTGACAAGCCGGAGGAAGGCGGGGATGACGTCAAGTCCTCATGGCCCTTACGGGCTGGGCTACACACGTGCTACAATGGCGGTTACAATGGGCTGCGATAGGGCGACCTGGAGCAAATCCTCAAAAACCGTCTCAGTTCGGATTGTTCTCTGCAACTCGAGAGCATGAAGTCGGAATCGCTAGTAATCGCGGATCAGCATGCCGCGGTGAATACGTTCCCGGGCCTTGTACACACCGCCCGTCACACCATGGGAGTTGGTTTTACCTGAAGCCGGTGCGCTAACCTTCGGGAGGCACCCGACCACGGTAAGGTCAGCGACTGGGGTGAAGTCGTAACAAGGTAGCCGTAGGGGAACCTGTGGCTGGATCACCTCCTTTCTAAGGAATTAGGATCCCAACAAATCGTTTGGATGGGGCAGTGATGCCGCATAAAAAAGATTTGGGACCCTATAGAACTTAGCAAACGGGTTCATTAAGAACCCAAAACGGCATCGCCGTCTACGCATCCCTTCACTTGACTTGTTGCCAATCTCTGGCCCTATGGGCCTGTAGCTCAGTTGGTTAGAGCGCACGCCTGATAAGCGTGAGGTCGGTAGTTCAAATCTACCCAGGCCCACCACATCAGACGACAGATGGTTGGTCTTGGCGAGAGGGTTTTTATTGGCTTCCTCGAGTGCTGTAGGGCCGCCTTGTTGGTTGGCTTTTCTTTTGGCGAAGGGGGTGTAGCTCAGTTGGGAGAGCGCCGGCTTTGCAAGCCGGAGGTCATCGGTTCGAACCCGTTCACCTCCACCATTCCGAATTTTTAAAATTTTTAAAGATTTTTGGTGGTTGGGTGGGCCGAGAATAGATGATTGATAAAATTTGGTAACAGGTCTGAAATTTGGAATTTGGGTGTGGCTCCTGGATTTGTTGGGGCGTCATCTGGGTTATTTGAAATCGTAAAAGGTCTGGCAAGAATTAAGTGAGATCGCTCGGCACGTTTGTGTTGTGGCGATCGAGCGGCTGAGAGTGAGTATATTCAATACAGTGCGAAACAACGCTGGGAGTGAATGCAGTTTGGGTAATGTTGTGTTGGTGGTATTTTGATAATACCGCTAACAGGCAGAGCCAAGCTGATGTCTTCTGAGTGCGGTTTTGCGACTGTGCATAGAGCTCATCTCAAGTGTACAAAGGGCATTTGGTGGATGCCTTGGCGCTAAGAGGCGATGAAGGGCGTAGCACGTTGCGATAAGCCCCGGGGAGTTGCGAGCAAACTTTGATCCGGGGATTTCCGAATGGGGAAACCCGACCCTTAGGGGTCATCACTTGGCTAATACATAACCAGGTGAAGCAAACCCGGCGAACTGAACCATCTAAGTAGCCGGAGGAAAGGACATCAACCGAGACTCCGTTAGTAGTGGCGAGCGAACGCGGACCAGGCCAGTGATCAAGAAATTTAAACCAGAATCGTCTGGAAAGGCGAGCCGTAGACGGTGATAGCCCCGTATGGGTAACGGATTTCTTGGTCCTTGAGTAGGGCGGGGCACGTGAAACCTTGTCTGAACATGGGGGGACCACCCTCCAAGCCTAAGTACTCCTTAGCGACCGATAGTGAACTAGTACCGTGAGGGAAAGGTGAAAAGCACCCCGATAAGGGGAATGAAATAGTACCTGAAACCGAATGCCTACAATCAGTCGGAGGAAGACACCCGTTTTCGGATGGGTGGGTTTCTGACGGCGTACCTTTTGTATAATGGGTCAGCGACTTAATCTATGCAGCAAGCTTAAGCCGATAGGTGTAGGCGTAGCGAAAGCGAGTCTTAATAGGG
>CACETT010000047.1 GCA_902562525.1 uncultured Alphaproteobacteria bacterium | reverse complement strand
GAAAGCATCGCCTGCGGCTTCAAAGGCTTCCTCAGCAGTAGCGCCACCCGCAATGGCTGCATCAAAAGCGGCCTGAGTAACCTCCATTACCGTTTCAATCTGTTCGTCTGAGAAACCGTAGTCGCTGGCAGTAGTGGAAGCAGCTTCTCTCGCAGCTGCAAAAGCTTCCTCGGCAGTAGACCCATCGGCTAAAGCCGCTTCAAACGCGGCACTGGCGGCGGCACCAATCGCTTCGGTAATAGCAGCGTCGTCACCATAAGCCTCCTCCGCAGCAGACCCTGCGGCTTCAAATGCTTCTTCCGCGGTTGCACCGTCCGCAATGGCGGCATCAAACGCTTCCTGGGCTGCAGCAATCACAGGCCCCGAAATTTCTTCGGACATTCCTAACTCACCAGCCGTGGCCGCCGCTGCCTCAGCCGCTGCAGCAAAGGCCTCTTCTGCGGTAGCTCCATCCGCTAGAGCAGCCTCAAAGGCAGCGCTGGCGGCTTCGCCAATTGCCTCAAGAGGGTTAACACCATCACCAGAGTCTTCCCCGTCCATAGCCATCTCTTCCTCTTCTGCAGCCGCTTCTTCTCCCGTTGCTGCAGCTCCTTCCATCTCAGAGTCTTCTTCCATCATGCCCATCTCGTCCATGTCTTCGACACCGACGGCTTCCATGAAAGCATCGCCTGCGGCTTCAAAGGCTTCCTCGGCAGTAGCTCCCTCTGCAATGGCTGCATCAAAAGCGGCCTGAGTAACCTCCATTACCGCTTCAATCTGTTCGTCTGAGAAACCGTAGTCGCTGGCAGTAGTGGAAGCAGCTTCTCTCGCAGCTGCGAAGGCGTCTTCGGTAGTTGCTCCATCTGCTAGAGCTTCCTCATACGCAGCACTGGCGGCGGCACCAATGGCTTCGGTAATAGCAGCGTCGTCACCATAGGCCTCTTCCGCAGCTGTTCCTGCAGTCTCAAATGCTTCTTCCGCGGTTGCGCCGTCCGCAATGGCCGCATCAAATGCTTCCTGGGCGGCAGCAATCACAGGCCCCGAAATTTCTTCGGACATTCCTAACTCACCAGCCGTGGCCGCCGCAGCTTCCGTGGCAGCGGTAAATGCGTCCTCGGCACTAGCCCCGTCGGCTAAAGCTGCCTCAAAGGCAGCGCTGGCGGCTTCGCCAATTGCCTCAAGAGGGTTAACACCATCTACTGCCATAAGATCCTCCTTAAAATTTTAAACTCTCCCAATTCACATACACTTGATTACAACATTTTGCTTCGTTCAACAGCTCTTTATTTTAGGCATATGCATGGACTGGTTAGTCAGGTCAAATAATACCTGAAAATAACACCGCCGTCTTCTTTTTGTGACCTCAGCCGTGCGAGGGTGTCCTGTTGACCTTGTCGCGAAATTAACCTTTGAGGGAGATCCCGCGTACCCTAGTTTTCTCATCCTTTTTTTGGCGGCTGGGGCCGGGAAAAGACGAGCTCACTGTCCGTTGATGCCTTTGCGTCCAGGGTATAACCGTCCGCATCGAAATCTTTCAACCCTTCCGCTCGATCCACGCGGTTTTCCATGATCCAGCGCGCCATACTGCCGCGAGCGTGCTTGGCGTAATACATTAGCGATCGGGCCTTGCCATCCTTTAGATTCAGGAACTTGGCCGCGATTACCGTTCGTCCAAGGGCCTTGCTGTCCACAGCCTTAAAATATTCATTTGAAGCAAGATTGACCACGGTTGTGTCGGAATGATTGGCAAGGTCCTTATTTAATTGATCAGCAATTCCTGCACCCCAGAACTCATAAAGGGATTTACCTCGCTTGGTCGCCATTTTGGTTCCCATTTCGAGCCGATAAGGCTGGATTGCATCCATGGGACGCAACACACCGTATAGGCCTGATAGGATGCGCAAGTGATCTTGCGCGTAAGACAGTGTTTTCTTGGATAGGCTCTCGGCTTCAAGCCCCCAATAGACGTCTCCATCAAAGGCAAGGCCGGCGGGTTTGGCGGTGTTGCTACGATTGTCGAGATTAAAGGATTGGAATCGCTCGAAATTCATGGTGGCAAGGTTATCGCTGATGTGCATCAGACGTTTCAGGTCCTCCGCGGTCTGGGTCTTGGCAACGATCGCGAGTTCGTGAATATCGTCGAGCAAACGCGGCTTAGTTATCGGGACGCCCGTTTTAGTTGGGGTCATATTCATTTTTTTTGCGGGAGAGAGTAGCGTCAGCATGATTTATCCTTTCCTCCTAACATCAACCTAGACAATCTAGGCTTGTATGCGTGGGTTTGTAGCTCCATGAGACTACGCGTCTCCCTCAAAAGTTCAAGCGCCTTGCTACTGGAAATGCCTGTATCTAGGATCCGGAAGTATACTTTACTTGCATGGAGCTGAGGGTAACGATCCGGTGATGACAATTTTAGGAAGGGGTCTGTTCATTGGCAGTTTGATATACGTGGGGTCGTGTCTAGTTCTTTACCTTTTTCAGGGACGGTTGGTTTTTCATCCTTCTAACTCTCTTGCGGCAACACCTGAGGCCGTGGGTCTTGTCTACGAGGATATTTACCTAAATGCTGGAAATGCCCGCATCCACGCTTGGTATATTCCGAGTGATGACGCCCAGCTTACTATTCTCTTTTGTCATGGTAATGCCGGTAATATTTCCCATCGCCTGGAAACGCTGTCGCTGCTTCACGACATGGGGGCAAACGTTTTGATTTTTGACTACGCTGGTTTTGGACAGAGTAAAGGTAAGGCAAGTGAGGCTCAAACCTATCTCGATGTTGAGGCTGCGTGGAGATACTTGATTGACGAAAAGCCTGTGGACGCTAGGGACATTGTGATTTTTGGACGCTCCTTAGGTGGTGCTGTGGCAACGTGGCTTGCAGCAAGGGAGAACCCTGGTGCGTTAATCCTCGAATCAACTTTTACCTCAATAGTTGCGTTGGGTACTAAATTATACCCAATATTTCCTGTTAACCTACTTGCACGAGTCCGCTACGACTCCTCCAAATTAATTGGGAAGGTTACGAGCCCCATACTCATTATTCACAGTCGTGATGATGAAACCATTCCTTTCCAGCATGGGGTTGCTCTTTACAATAGTGCAAAAGAAACCAAAAAATTTGTCGAGATTAGAGGGGCCCACAACAGCGGCTTTTTAGAATCGGGATTGGATTATGTCGTCCCTCTTGAATCTTTTCTCAGAAAGGTGGAAGGAGATATGTTTTGATCGCTTGCAGCATAACATGTCGTGAATTTTGTTGATGTTTGTCATCCTCCTTCCAAAGTTGTTCATATTTAAGCTTTAGCTTAAATCGTTAAATAAATTAACGGTAATTTAACAAGCGTATTTTGAAGTTGAGTTGTATTTGCGAATCGGGCGCTTTCTGGGGAAATCACTCGTATGCAGTGCGTAAAATTCTTTGATTGTTTGTAGCGGGTTACGATGAACCGCAGTGGTGTTTTTGACCTGAGGTCCGGCTGTATTACAATTTTTTATAGCTTTTCAATGGTCATGGTTTCGTTTGGTTAGGAGTTACTTTAGGCAACACTATTTATTCTTACTTGGGAGGGAAGTTATGGGTAAATTTTTGAGTGACCGTGAGGTTGCGAAACTTAAGTACGCCGATGAAGCGGCATTCCGAGGCCCAATACCAACGCAGTGTGTTTCCAATGGTGAATTTAATCCTCAGCCGCAGGGTGAAGATCAAAAAAAGGTTGAGGCGCGAACCAAGGAACTTGCAGATGAACTCGGGGCAAGACACGGGATGAAGCGTCGTGAGTTTCTGCAATCCACTTGTGGTATGGCGGCAGCGTTTTTGGCGATGAACGAAGTATACGGTAATGTGTTTGATGTTGACCCTGCAGAGGCAGCTGAACCCGAGGTTACCCTAGCTCGTGCAGAGAGCCTGGCAGGGCAATTTATTTTCGACGTGCAAACTCACTTTGTGCGGGATGATTTTGAGCAAGAAGGGCTATTGGGTCTTGGCAATTTTGCTGCCGATCACTGGAACCCTGCCCTTGATAAGGAAACTCTGACGCTAGCAACATATAAGTTTGAGAATTATTTGAAGGAGATTTTCACCGAGAGCGATACAGACATATGTATCATATCGAATGCGCCTTTCGATAACCCGGAATGGGAGTTCCTGACAAGCGAAAATATGGTAAAGGCTCGCGACTTGGTAAATACCGTTGCGGGGGGCCAGAGGATGTTGGCTCACAATGTCGTGTCGCCGGGAAAGCCCGGCTGGATGGATAAAGTCGACGAGTCAATTGAGGTTCATAAACCTGATTCTTGGAAAATGTACACGATTGGAGATCCATTTGGAGGCTCCCAGTATGTGTGGCGCTTAGATGATGAGAAACTCCTGTATCCGTTTTATGAAAAAGCAGTGAAGGCAGGCATTACGAATATTTGTATCCACAAGGGCTTATTACCAGCGGACTACGAAGAAAGTTTTGCAGGCCACTGGCAGTACGCAACTGTGTGGGATTTGGGCAAGGCTGCAAAAGATTGGCCCGAAATTAATTTTATTATCTATCATTCGGCTGCCCAACAGTTTCTCGAGGTCCCCGATAACCAGCTTGCACACTTTGAGTCAACAGGGGAGCTCAATTGGACATCGGACTTGGCAAGAATACCCGAGGAATACGGGGTGAATAATGTGTACGGTGAGCTTGGCACTGTTTTTGCCAATAGCTGTGTAACTCATCCGCGGTTGGCTGCTGGATTGGTGGGAACGCTAATCAAGGGGTTGGGTGCTGACCACGTAGTTTGGGGTACCGATTCACCGTTCTATGGTTCTCCACAGTGGCAAATTGAGGCGCTTCGCCGGTTGAAGATGCCTGAGGAGTATAAGAAAAAATACGGTTTTGCTGGGCTTGGTTCCCCTAATGGTGCCATTAAAAACGCCATTTTTGGCTTTAATTCGGCGGCTGTTTACAATCTCGACGTCCGGGCGAGCATGGGTCGCCTGAGCGGCGATAAGTTTGCTGCCATCAAGAAAGAAGTTGATATGGCAGGGGGCTTTCGCACTAACCGCTCAAACGCTGCTTATGGGTATGTAAATACAGCGTAGTCTTTACGCCTTTAACTTCAATTAGGGGCCGCGGCCGCTGGTGTACTAGTGGTTGTGGCCCCAACTTTTCCCTCTCTCTTACGCCAGCGTAACCGGGTGAGCGGTCGCCGCAGCTTTGTTTATATGGGAAGGGTGCTATGCATGTAGGTAAGTATAAATTCGGGGCGCTTGCGGGTGGATTTTTGTTGGCCCTGGTTGCAATGAATTCAAATAATCTTCTGACTGACTCTAGAAGTACTGGGATAGTTTTCGTTATGGCATATGGCCAAGAAATTGTACCGAGGTTGCGAGACTCAATTGCCGTCACCGAGGTTATGTTGCCGGGTCGAGAATTATTTGTGCGTCTCTGTCATCCATGCCACGGGCCCATACTTACGGACCCATATTATGAATCGGTTTTGTCTCGCAGTGACCACTTAGTTTTAGCTATAGCTCCCCCACATGGGCCAAATCTAACCGGAGTGGTTGGCCGTAAAGCGGGGGTAATAGTTGGTTATGACTATTCCGTCTCTTTTTTAAACGCTCTAAGTGGAACAATTTGGAGTGACAGGGCATTGGATAGATGGATTCATAATAGTCAGGAAGTTGCGCCCGGATCGCGGATGTATTTCAAGGAGCCAATGCAAGAAATTCGGCAGGACATCATTTCGTATTTGGAGGCGCATTCGTAACTTGCCCTTTATTGCAGTACTTGCTTTGGCCACCTATGTGATGCCAAGCCATAGAGAAAAAAATCATTTATTTTTTAATTGGATGTTTTTGGAGAAGAGTTTCGGATACTGTATTCTCTGATAAGGTAAAGCAGCATTGTCGTATGGAGATGAAAAGATGAGTGATTATTTCAGTGATGGGGAGCGAAAGGCCTACGCGTTGCCCAATCGTGGACCTCTAAAATTTACCAGTGATGGGAATTTGGATCCCGATATTCTTGCTGCATATTGGCGCTATGGTTTTTATGTCCTGGAAGGTGCTGTTGGTGCCGACGAAGTTAAAAGTCTAGTGAAAGATTTCGAAAGTATGATGGCACGTGCTCCCACCCACCAAGGTGCGGATGTTGATGCCCAGGGAGAGCCTTCTATTGATTATGGGTTTGAGAGTGTTAGCTTCAAATTTGCCAAGCCTTTAAGCGATCCAATGGGCGCTACAGACCGCACTGGAGGTCGCTATCCTGTCAAAATGACTGAATTTGAAGCACCCTCTGATGGGCCAGAGGAAGTACTCCTGACCATTGGCGGAAGTATGCAGATTATGGAGTCCAACCTTAGACTATATGGACACCCAAAATTATTGCGGGTTGCTGAGTCGATCAACGGCCCCGATTTTGTACCTTTTAAAGAAGCAGTCTGGGTCAAGCCTGCTCACTATGGCGCCGCGGTATCATGGCACCAGGATGGCACGACCCATTGGGAAAATCCTAACCTCGATGCCGGAACACACGGGTTTAACTTTATGGCACAGTTGTATCCCACCAATCCGATGAATGCGCTCTGGATAATTCCGGAGAGCCATGACAAAGGTAAAGCCGATATAAAAAAGTTGATTATGGAAAACGGTGGGTCAGATAAGCTGCCCGGAGCTGTACCTTTGTTGTGTGCCGCCGGTGATATCGCCATCTGTAGCCGACAAATGCTCCACTGCTCTTTCCCCAATACATCACATCAGACACGTGTGACCTATGTCTTTGGCTTCCACCGGCGTGCATCGGTCCAAGGGGTGGAGGGATGGGACGTTGGAGATAAACAGTCCTTTTGCTACGACGACGAACGTATTCATCGGCGCTCCCGGGTCATACAACTGGCAATTGATGCTCGACGGCAGTGTTATCCAGAAGAGACTCCCTACGTATATCGGCCAATGGGCGAGGAAGCGGACTTGTTGCGTTGGTCTGACGAAACTCGTGAGACAGTTCTCAGAAACTACAATCAACTGGATTTAGGGATTTAACAGGCTTACGGGCCTTCTTTTTCGACTTTCATAGGAAGTGATCGTGTGCCTATGGAAGTCATTTGCCTTGCATGTAGATCTCATTGAGATCTATGAAAGAAAATCCGGACAATAATTTGGTAATTAGTGATTAGAGGGACAATAAGATGCAAAAACTATTCGTTATTTTCCCATTTGTTTTTCTGGCGGGCATTGTAACCAGTGCTTTAGCCGATACAGATAATATTTACAGTCATTATAACCGTATCTATCTGGAGGATGTAAAAGTTAGTGAGGATAAATGTATGAATGCTGCATTGTATGGGGAAAGAACTCATATTCCGTATGGTGAGAGTCATTACGTTGTGAGCCACGACGGGCTATATTTTCTTCTCGACAGACAGTCTGATGGAAATGGAATGTATATTAGGTGTTGGGCTTACCAGAGAAGTGTTGGCAATTAGGAACATAACCACGTAGCCTAGAACGTTTTGCAGGCTAGAGGGCTGAGGCCGTAGGTGCGGACTTGTTGGGAAAAGTTTTGATGAGCTCGGACAAAATGCATATTGGAAATGCCGCTGCTTTTGCTTTTGATCGGACGGATGCAGGGATCCCAGTTGTGGAGTCCCTGATATCATCGGGGAAACCAGCGGCACTGTTTTATGAAACTCTAGCAGAACGTACATTAGCATTCGCTCAGCGAGAACGCCTTTCCGATCCCGAGAAGGGTTATTCGCCGAACATCGCGGGCTTCGTCGGCCCGGTCTTACAGCGCTGTATTGAAAGCGCAGTGCCGATTATCGGCAATTTTGGGGCGGCAAACCCGATGGGCGCCGCCCGGCGGTTGCACACTTTGGCCAAGGAGTTCGGTATTTCTGGATTGCGTGTGGCAGTTGTTGATGGCGATGATCTTCGGGAAAACATCCGCGGTTTACAAACTAAACAATGGGGCAAAGAGAAACCTCTCGACTTGGCAAATACGAAAATTCTCTCGGCCAATGTTTATATGGGGTCGCAGCCGATAGCAGACGCGCTTGACCAAGACCCACATATTGTCGTCACCGGCCGGGTAACGGATTCTGCCCTGGCATTAGGGCCGTTAATGCATCATTTCGATTGGGCTTCGGATGATTGGGACAAAATGGCAGCGGGCGTTTTGGCCGGTCACCTGCTTGAATGTGGTGCGCAAATTACTGGTGGTTATTATGCTGATCCTGG
>CACETT010000046.1 GCA_902562525.1 uncultured Alphaproteobacteria bacterium | reverse complement strand
GGTCGGATAATGGACATCCGTGCCGCTGAGATTTCAGAGATCTTAAAGCAAGAAATTGAATCCTTCGAGACGGGCGCTGAGGTAGCGGAGGTTGGTCAGGTGCTGTCAGTGGGAGATGGTATCGCCCGAGTTTATGGGTTAGACAACGTGCAGATGGGGGAAATGGTCGAGTTTCCAGGTGCTATTCGAGGTATGGCCTTGAACCTAGAAGCTGACAACGTCGGCGTCGTGATCTTCGGGGATGACCGGAATATCAAAGAGGGTGACACGGTGAAGCGGACCGGGGCTATTGTTGATGTGCCGGTGGGCAAAAATATGCTTGGCAGGGTTGTTAATGCCCTCGGGGAACCAATTGATGGTAAGGGGGCTATAACGGATGTCGAGCGGCGCAGGATAGAGGTTAAGGCGCCCGGGATCATACCCCGACAGTCGGTTAGCGAACCAATGCAGACTGGCCTTAAGGCGATAGATAGTTTGGTTCCTGTTGGGCGCGGCCAGCGAGAGCTAATCATTGGGGACCGACAAACTGGAAAAACTGCGCTGGCTATTGACACCATAATTAACCAAAAAGCTATTAATCAGACAGATGATGAAAGTAAAAAGCTTTATTGCATATACGTGGCAGTGGGCCAAAAAAGGTCGACGGTTGCCCAGATTGTGAAGACATTGGAGGAAAATGGTGCCCTGGAATACACGGTGGTTGTTTCTGCGTCGGCCTCTGAACCTGCGCCTCTGCAGTTTCTCGCGCCGTACGGCGGATGTGCGATGGGGGAGTATTTCCGCGATAATGGAATGCACGCACTGATCATATATGATGATCTGTCAAAACAGGCCGTGGCCTACCGGCAAATGTCTTTACTGTTGAGAAGGCCGCCAGGTCGAGAGGCCTATCCGGGGGATGTATTTTATTTACATTCTCGTTTGCTGGAGCGCGCGGCTAAAATGAGCGACGCTGAGGGGGGAGGTTCGCTAACTGCACTGCCTATTATTGAGACACAGGCAGGGGATGTGTCCGCCTATATTCCAACTAATGTGATATCAATAACGGATGGCCAGATTTTTTTGGAAACGGAACTGTTTTACCAGGGTATCCGGCCTGCCATAAATGTTGGTCTATCGGTGAGCCGTGTTGGTTCGGCTGCCCAAGTGAAGGCGATGAAGCAAGTAGCAGGGTCGATAAAACTTGAACTCGCACAATATCGCGAGATGGCGGCTTTTTCCCAATTTGCATCGGATCTGGACGCATCTACGCAGAGGCTTCTTGCCCGCGGCGAGCGACTAACCCAGTTGCTTAAGCAGGGGCAGTACTCTCCCTTATCAGTAGAGGAGCAGGTGGTGGTCATTTTTGCGGGGGTCAGGGGATACCTTGACGCCTTGGATGCAGGACAGATAGGACAGTTTGAGGAGCATCTTCTTAAAGATATCAGGGCAAACCACGGCCAGCTTTTGGAAGCCATCCGCCAGGAGGGGGAGATTTCCGAAGACACAGAAGAACAGCTCAAAGCGGCTATTGAAGCTGCTTCTGAGAGTTTCAGTAAATAGCTAACGTAGTTCGAGATGCCAAGCTTAAAACACCTACGGGTTAGGATTAATAGCGTCAAGGCGACGCAGAAGATAACCAGCGCTATGAAAATGGTGGCTGCTTCTAAGTTGCGCCGCGCACAAGAGGAGGCGGAGTCCGCAAGGCCTTATGCGGAGCGTATGGAGCGGATGGTTGCTTCAGTCTCCCAAACTTTCGTTGGGAACGAAACGTCTCCAAAATTACTCAGTGGTACTGGTTCGACTAAACAACATTTGATAGTTGTCGCGACCTCTGACAGAGGATTATGTGGCGGCTTCAATGGTTCAATTGTTCGGGCAGTGCGAGCTAGAATTGGTGAGCTTGAGGGGTTGGGATCCAAGGTATCTTTATTCCCGGTTGGGAGAAAGGGAGTCGAACAATTACGTCGGGATTTTGGCGAAAGATTCCTGGCGGAGCGCGATGGGTCTGGTTCGCGTAGTCCTACCTACTCAGATTCTAGTGATATCGGGCAGACCTTAATGGATTGGTTCGATTCAGGAAAATTTGACGTCTGTGAGATCGTGTACAACCGTTTCCAAAGTGCTATGACGCAGACGGTTACCTTCCAGCAATTAGTTCCGTTTTCTGTTGAGAATTCGGAAGAGCCATCTCTTGATGGGGCGATTTATGAATTTGAACCTGATGAGGAGGCAATTCTGGAAAAATTACTGCCGCGTAATATAGAGGTCCAAGTTTTTCGGGCAATGTTGGAGAATGCGGCCAGTGAACACGGTGCTCGTATGATGGCAATGGATAACGCCACCCGGAACGCTGGGGAAATGATTGATAAATTGTCTCTAACGTACAATCGGACCCGCCAAGCTATGATAACCACTGAGCTAATCGAAATCGTCTCCGGAGCTGAGGCGCTTTAACTGCGGAACATGGAGTAGCACAAATGGACAAAACTGTTGGACAAATTACCCAGGTACTGGGTGCTGTTGTGGACGTCCAATTTAAGGATCACCTCCCACCAATCTTGAACGCTCTCGAGTGTGATAATGACGGAGAACGGCTAGTGCTTGAGGTGGCACAACACCTGGGAGAGTCGATTGTTAGAACCATTGCTATGGACGCTACTGAAGGACTAGTTCGAGGGAAGGAGGTTAGCGACACTGGACAGCCAATTTCGGTTCCGGTCGGGCGAGAAACCCTGGGTCGTATTATCAACGTGATAGGAGAGCCTATCGATAATCGTGGGCCTATAGAAACGGAGTTAAGGCGCCCAATTCATGCTCCGGCTCCTGAATTTATTGAGCAGTCCACTGAGTCCGAAATTCTTGTCACTGGGATCAAGGTTGTGGATTTGTTAACTCCCTATGCAAAGGGTGGAAAAATTGGTTTATTCGGGGGGGCAGGGGTTGGAAAAACCGTACTCATCATGGAGTTAATTAATAATGTGGCGAAGGCTCACGGCGGATATTCTGTGTTTGCCGGGGTTGGTGAGAGAACTCGAGAAGGCAATGATTTGTACCATGAAATGATTGAGTCAGGTGTTATCAAGACGGAGGGTGACGACGAATCTAAGGCCGCGCTTGTTTATGGGCAGATGAATGAACCGCCAGGGGCTCGATCCAGGGTTGCACTTACAGGTCTTACTGTGGCGGAGCACTTTAGGGAAGAGGAGGGCCAGGACGTGCTCCTCTTTATTGATAATATTTTCAGATTTACTCAAGCAGGCTCAGAAGTATCAGTGTTGTTGGGTAGGATTCCGAGTGCTGTTGGCTATCAACCAACTCTGGCCACTGACATGGGGAACTTACAAGAGCGTATCACTACAACCAAGAAAGGTTCTATTACCTCGGTTCAGGCTATTTATGTTCCCGCTGACGATTTGACGGATCCTGCTCCTGCAACTTCGTTCAGTCATTTAGATGCCACCACGGTGCTGAGCCGACAAATAGCTGAGTTGGGCATCTACCCAGCTGTTGACCCCTTGGATAGTACATCCCGGATTATGGACCCTCGTGTTGTCGGGGAGGAACACTACAATGTCGCGCGTAGGGTGCAGGAAATATTACAAACGTATAAATCGTTACAAGACATTATTGCTATTTTGGGGATGGATGAATTGTCTGAGGAAGACAAGCTCACGGTCGCCCGTGCGCGGAAAATACAGCGCTTCCTATCCCAACCCTTCCATGTCGCGGAGGTGTTCACGGGTAGCCCAGGGGTATTGGTTAGCCTTGAGGACACGATCGATGGATTTAAGCGCATTGTGGATGGTGAATGCGATGACATGCCTGAAGCCAGCTTTTATATGGTTGGCACCATTTCCGAGGCACGCGAAAAGGCCAAGAAAATGGCGGCGGAGGCAGCTTAACTGATATGGCTGAGCAACTTACCTTTGAATTAGTATCTCCGGAACGACTTCTTTTTTCTACAGATGTGGAGATGGTTGTGGTGCCCGGTGGCGAGGGTGATTTCGGAGTACTTGCGGGGCACGCTCCGCTTGTGTCTACAGTTCGAACAGGGGTGATCGACGTTTATGGATCGGACAGTATTTCTGATCGTATTTTTGTAGCGGGCGGGTTTGCGGAAGTCGTAGCGGGACGGTGCACGGTTTTGGCTGAGGAGGCTATTAATTTGAAAGCGGCGGAGAAATCTGCCGTTGAAGAGCGTATTCGCCAGACTGAGCAGTCTATCCAAGACCTCAATCCTGGAGAAGATGCGAATGCGCTTGAAGCTGAGCTTGCAGTCGCTAGGGCTCTAATGGATGTATTAGACGGATAGTTGGTACATTAAATTTTTTTTTCAGGATACCACTTTGGTTTTGCTGGCCAAGATTGCACAAGATCAAGAAAGAGGGGATCAATCCGGCTGGTTCCCTCCTCTAAACTCTCCCGAGCAAGTGGCCCGGGTTCCTCATTAAATGCCAGAAGTGAAAGATCTTCCATTCGCATGGGGTATAAAAAGCCGTCTAGGTGGTCGCATTCGTGTTGGAGTAGTGCAGCCCAACTCGACTTGGCTACCTGTGATACTCGTTCCCCTGAAAGAGTTTGGTAGTCAATAGTTATTTCCGGCCATCTCGGAACTTTGCCATGAAGTCCGGGTATAGAGAGGCACCTTTCCCATACTTCTATCTTTGGCTTTTTAATTGGTGTGATTTCTGGATTTATCATGACCGTCCACGGTATTGGTTTAAGGTCTGAGGCCGCCGGTATACGCTGGGGTATCATTCGGTACACTACCATCCGTAAATCCTGCATTACTTGGGGTGCTGCCAGACCGCTCCCTCCTATATCGACAAGGGTATCTTGCATATCCCGCGCCAGCGCTTTTATTTCAGGCGCAGTAGGATTTTCGATTGGTCTGGCCTTCTTAAGAAGTATGGGATTTCCCATTTTAGCTATTCTAAGTACGGACATGTGGTAATCATCTCAAGCATGTTTGCGGTGTGTGGACGGTTGTTAGGATTACTCTTAATAAACAAAGTTTGCTACTGTGAACTTCCTAGATGGAATTTTGACCTTTGAGCATGGTCTAGAAGGGCGAGGTAGAGTTTTCATAAGGTTCGTTTTCAATGGGTTGCCCAAGGTATTTTGGAGAGAAGTAGGAATGGAGAGTTGGAGAATTAGTTATTTTGGGGAGTGGGCTCATAAAGATGGTGTGAGGACACTAAGTTTAGCACCCAATATTGACCTTCAAAATCTGGAATTTAATAATAATAGCGAAAAAATCTGGAGTTGCTTGGGGTCATCGGATGGTTACCAGGTAAGCTCCGCTCGGCACGAGCTCCCTGAGGAATACCATGTGTCCAGTGCATTCCTAGAGAAATGTCCAAGGATCATGGCGGTATCGGTCAATGGGGCTGGTTTTGATACAGTGGACGTCCAAGCTTGCACGGATCGAGGAGTAATTGTGGTAAATCAGGCAGGGGCTAATAAGGAAGCCGTTTCGGAACACGTTCTCGGTATGATGTTGGCGCTAGCCAAAAGAATGGTTGAAATGGATAGGTCTTTGAGACGGGAGAGGGGCTGGCATCGCAACGACTATATGGGGACAGAGTTGTTTGGAAAGACTGTAGGAATAATTGGATTGGGCAATGTTGGGTCGCGAGTGGCTGAATTATGTGGAGGTCTTTTTCAGATGCAGGTGTCTGCGTACGATCCATATCTTTCAGGAAAAGAAATAGAAGATAGGGGCGCCTCTCCTGTTGTGCTTGAAAAGTTATTGGAGAGTTCGGACTTTGTTTCGATTAACTGTCCTTTGACGACAGAGACCTCTGGACTGATAAACAAGACCGCGATCGGTCAAATGAAGACGACCGCTTATTTAATAACAACGGCACGTGGGGGGATTGTTGATGAGGGTGCTTTAGTAGAAGCATTAGAAAATGGTCGGCTATGCGGTGCAGGTATAGACGTATGGGCAGCGGAGCCGCCCCCAGTTAACCACAAACTCAACAATTTTGACAATGTGATCTTGACCATGCATACAGCTGGGATTACCGAAGAAGCAAGGCAGAGGCAGGGCGTCTATGCCGCGGAGCAATGGTTGCAAATTGCTGCAGGTGAACGACCCCCTAGATTAGTGAACCCAAGTGCCTGGGAGGGTTTTCAGGCAAGGAAAAAAAGAACACAAATTCTTTAGTTTTTAGTCGTGGAGGTAAAGAAAAATGAGTGTCTGGGGCAAGGTTCTAGGCGCGGGCGCGGGCTTTGCCCTTGGTGGCCCCCTTGGAGCTTTAGTTGGGGCGGCGGCTGGACATTATATAGCCAAGTTTAGGGCTAATGCTTTGTCAGCTGAGCAAGGCGGGCGGCCGTCTTCTGTAGGGCACGAAAGCCAGCAGGCGCGGCAAGTGATCTTTGCGACCGCATTGGTGGTGTTGGCGGCAAAGTTAGCAAAGGCTGACGGGGTGGTATCTCGCGAGGAAATTGAGAAATTTAAAACTATTTTCAATATTCCTGATTCCGAGATCAAAGCGGTTGGGGCAATCTTTGACCAAGCAAAAGAGACTACTGGTGGTTTTGAGCCCTATGCTGAACAGGTAGGGCAACTGTTTCAGTCTACTCCTGCGGTTTTGGAGAACTTAATTGGAAGTTTATTTGAGATAGCAAAATCAGATGGCTGGGTTCACGATGCGGAGTTTCAATATATTGAAAGGGTGGCGCAGATTTGTGGACTAGATTCGAAAACTTTTGCACGTGTATCCGAGCACTATGTTCACGAGGATAGTGATCGAGATCCATACATTGTCTTGGGCATTGCATCTGATACGTCAAATCTGGAAGTAAAAGCTCGTTATAGAGAGCTGGCTGTACAGAATCATCCAGACAAACTAATTGCAAGTGGCATGCCGGATGAGCTTGTCCAAAAGGCGACGGAAAAATTGGCTGTGATCAACTCCGCTTATGAAAAAGTATGCGCTCAGCGAAATATAAAATAAAAGGTGTTGATCGGTGACACCTTTCTCGGACTCTACTCTTTTCCTATCAACTTCAGGCTGAGATGAGTCAAACACCAATTTTGTCCTTGCGGTCTGCCCGTCTTTCGGTAGGTGATAAACTAGTCTTCAACTCGGGAAATTTGCATATTTTGCCAAGGGATCGGATAGGATTGGTAGGCCGAAACGGCGTGGGGAAAAGCACGTTTCTGAGGTTGCTCAGCGGCCAAAGCGAGTTGGATTCAGGTGAGTACATCAAACAAGCGGGCTTGCAAATAGGTAGTTTGCAACAAGAAGTATTTTTTGAGAATAGCGACTCTGTTTACCAATTTATGTCCAAAGATATGGGCGATGCGGCGGGCACGCATGTCCCCTCTCAAATTTCTAGAATGCTCGCAATGGTGAAATTATCACCAGATAGGAATATGGGAGCGCTGTCAGGTGGGGAGGTCCGGCGAGCCTCATTGGCGAGAGCGATTTTGTGGAAACCAGACCTTTTGCTACTTGATGAGCCCACAAACCAATTAGATTTGCAAACCATTGAATGGCTAGAAAATTGGTTAGTCTCGTACAGCGGAGCAGTGGTACTTGTGAGCCACGATCGAGCCTTGCTGCGGAGGGTTACGGATCGAACAATTTGGCTTTATGACCAGCGGGTTGAAGTGCATGACGGCGGGTTTGATAGTTTCGAGAGGTGGTCTGCGAAGCTGAGGGCTTTTGAAACGGAGACCGACAGGAGGCAAAGCCAGAAGCTGCTCGAGGAAGAGCGGTGGCTTGCTCGAGGGGTTACGGCTCGGCGAAAGAGGAACCAAGGCCGTCTCCGGAAATTAAAGATTCTTCGTGAACAGAGAAGAGGTCGAACGCAGGAGAAGGCATATAAGATCAGTGATCCCTACGCAGTTGAGGGCGGAGGAGCTTTGGCATTAGAAGCAAAGGCCGTTTCCATGCGATATGGCAGTCAACAAATCCTGCAAGAATTTTCCATCCGCATTAGACGAGGGGATCGAATTGCTATCATGGGGCCTAATGGGGTTGGAAAGACAACTCTTTTGCGCATTCTTATCGGGGATCTTGTTCCTCAAACTGGTGCTATCACATTGGCTCCTAAGACCCACCCACTCTACTTGGATCAACATCGAGCTGTTTTCAACCATCATGAAACGGTGTGGGAGGCGCTTTGTTCGCCAGGGGGTGATACCATTGAGGTCGGCGGCAAACCACAGCATATTGTTGGTTATCTGCGGAAATTTTTATTTTCCGAAAGCCAACTCAGAAGGCCCATAAGTAGCCTCTCCGGGGGTGAACGCAGCCGGTTGCTATTAGCCAAGACATTCGCTGCTAGCGGCAATCTTTTTGGCTTTGACGAGCCAACAAATGATTTGGATGTTGAGACACTGGATTTGCTTCAAGAGATTATTAGTGATTACCGTGGGACGGTGCTATTTGTGAGCCACGATCGAGAGTTCGTGGAAAATATAGCCACAAGTATTTTAGCCATGGACGGAAGGGGATTCGTCACAGAATACATTGGTGGGTACTTTGATTATTTGCGGTTGAGGCCTCCCCTCCAGGAAACAGTAGCTAAGAACGTGAAGGTGAAAACCCGGAGAGCATCTGGGCCACGCACTAGTCTTGGATACAAGGAAAGCAGGGAATTAGCTGTGCTGCCTGATGAGATTTCTGTGCTAGATGGGGAATTAAGACATTTGGAGAAAATCCTTTCTGACCCGGCCTTGTATCAGAGAGATCGTAAAACCTTTGACAGAGTAACGAATGAGACTTTGCGGCTGCGGACTGAGCTGCAGGAGAGGGAGTCGCGATGGCTCGAGCTAGAGGAAAAACAAGAAGCTCTTAGGGAGATACAGAAGGGCAAAACATAGGTCCTTCTCAATCCATTACAATCGGCCCTGTGAGGCACCGTGTGCAGAGGTTCAGACCTCTATTTTCGGGGTGTTGGGCCAGTATGGACTTGACCGCGGTCGCCTGTATCTGGAAACTCTGGCATGGTGTTGGGTAGTCGGATGGTTGCTCTGAGGCAGCGCTTTGGAGAGGAAAGTCCGGGCTCCATGGAGACACGGTGCCGGGTAACGCCCGGCGGGGGTAACCCCAGGGAAAGTGCCACAGAAAATATACCGCCACGGGCAAATGGTTGTGTGTGGTAAGGGTGAAAAGGTGTGGTAAGAGCGCACCGCGTTACCCGGTAACGGGGACGGCATGGTAAACCCCACCGGGAGCAAGACCAAGTTGGAGCAGCGTGATCTGGCTGCAATATGCTAAGATCCGGTCAGGTCTCTGGGGCCGCTGTTCGGGTGGGTCGCTGGAGGCGACTGGTAACAGCCGTCCAAGATGAATAATCATCCTTCGTGTATGCGGAGACAGAACCCGGCTTATAGACTACCCAATTACCTCGTTTTCTCAATATTTTGAGAGTTAGGAGATAGGGTGCTCGAGCTGGACCTACGGTAATTTCTTTTGTGGCTTCTTTGTGAATGCAGAGAAAAGTCCAATTATTCCCATAGAGCCTGCGCGATAACCCATTGACACCCATATTTTCCCAT
>CACETT010000045.1 GCA_902562525.1 uncultured Alphaproteobacteria bacterium | reverse complement strand
TTGTATGTCCGAATCTGGACGATACTCAAGCGGAAGTCCTGTGACTTTATCCAATCCAGTGGTCCAATTGATTTCACGCACAAATGGAACTCCGTAGATGAATTCACCGTTAGTACTGTCAACGGCATAGAAAAAGCCATTACGATCCGCATGAATAAAGGCCTTGCGATTCTCGCCAGCAATATTTTGTTCTACGAGAATATGCTCATTGATGCCATCGAAGTCATATGGATCCTTAGGAGTGTATTGAAAGTGCCACTTTACAAACCCAGTATCGCCGTCGAGGACGAACATACCACTAGTGTATAGGTTATCGCCTGGCCGGTACTCGTGGTCCCAATCCGGACCAGGGTTGCCAACTCCCACATAAACAGAGTTTGTTGCAGGGTCATAAGTTGACGTCTGCCAATTAGAGCCACCGCCTGTCAGCCATGCTCCATAATCATCCGTCCACGTATCAAATCCAGCTTCACCTGGACCAGGTACAGTGTAACGGCGCCACTCTTCTTTGCCTGTATCTATGTCAACAGCTGCCATCCAACCGCGGATACCATACTCTGCCCCCGAAACTCCAGTAATTGCCAAGTTTTTAGCTGCAGACTCTTTTGTTATGACCAGCGGAGCTACAGTAATGGTTTCTGCAATAGCAGGTTCAGCTAGTTGTATTTCCCAGACCGCTTCACCGCTATCCTTATTAATACGGAACATGCGCCCGTCAAGGACACTCATTATGATGGAATCATCAAACAAGGCTACGCCGCGGTTGTTAATGGCGCAGCAGGTTACGTTTGCAGCCCATTCCCTATCCACTGCCGGGTCAAAAATCCATTCTATGGGCTCATCAGCACTGGCGCCTTTAGCGACATTAATTTTATAGAGCTCACTCCAACCGTTGGGCATATACATAATGCCATTTTCAACGATTGGCGTACCCTCAATGTTTCCATACTTCCATGGGCCCGCACCTATTGTGCCACCCAAGCCAAGGGTAAAAGCAATTTTTAGGTTCTGCACGTTGCTCTTGTTGATTTGATCAAGCGGTGAGTAACGTTTCCCATCGTAGGTTCTATGGTGAGTTAACCAGTTATTGGGGTCATCTGCTGCATTTAGCAGATCACTTCCTGTGGTCAAATCAGCCGCAGATACTGGAAGAGCAGCCACGGCTATCATGGATGCTCCGACGATACCTGCTTTAATATCAAAACGTCTATTCATTGTGTGAGTTTCCTCCCTCTGACGTCTACCAAAACGAATTGTCATATTGGAGGCGAAGCGGCATCAACTGGAGCCCCTCAACCCCCTGAAACCACGGCATTACCGCACAATTAGTGTGTTGTTTGTGTTACCAGGAGTCAATAATATTTAACCAAAATTTACGCAATTCTGTAAAAATTATTTACTCGGGGTAACTAAATGTGAATAAATCGGTGATGTTTTCTTAACTGGTTTCGGAGGTTGTTCTTGTAATGCGTTGAAAAATAGTAACAAAACGAGAGGGGAGGGAGTGTCATGGCGATGAAAAAGGAAAAAAGGGTTCAGGAATTTCTGGAGCGCTTTGAGGATGCACGAAATGACGCTTTACTATTAATTGTGAATAAATCATGGGTGTCTTTCGTTAGGGCTCTGGCAAGGCACCGTCGTTGGATCGAAAATCGATTAGAGGCAGAACACAACGGGTCAGGTTATAATTTTTGGACCAGAACCAACAATAGCCTGAACGTTTTGCATGGTGTTTTGGACGCGCATTATCATAATAAAAAGTTAAATATTTCTAGGTTAGCAGAAGAGATCGCGACTACTCGAGTTTACGTATCTCAGACACTAAAAGGTGCTAGGGAGAGAGGTTTGTTGGATGGCAATAATGCTCCTACCCCCGGCACCCTTGATGTTGTGTTTGATCTTCAAATGGCGTTGCTTGAAAACAATGAGCTAGTACAAGCCCTTTTCGAGTTTCAGGCTCATGTCCATTTGGCGAGTGGTAACCAGGAGCAATTTAGGATTTCTAATACGGCTCTTCATGGCGTTAGCTGATATTGAAATAATTTGGGTTGGTTGGCTATAAAACTATCACTATTTTGGGATAAGCATATAATTTTTAAAGGGGCTATTTGGTACTCTTCCCTCATACGGTTAAGTATTCTTCTTGAATTTTCTTGTTTTCACGGAGGGCGGTAGGAGTTCCAGAGTATTTTATTTGGCCCTTTTCCATAATGTGACATTCGTCACTTAATGCTAAGACAAAGCTTAGGTTTTGCTCAGCCAGTAATATAGACATACCAGACTTTTTAAGTTCGCGGATTTGTTCGCGAAGGTTTTCAACGACTTTGGGTGCTAGGCCTTCTGATGGCTCGTCTAATATCAATAACTTTGGGTTACCCATCAAGCCACGCGCAATGGTTAGCATCTGTTGTTGGCCTCCTGACAACACACCCCCAGGTCTGTTCCGTATATCTTTAAGGTCGGGGAAGAGTTCGTAGACCCTATCCTCGTTCCACGTGGCCGAACCGACTAAAGGAAATTTTCTGGCGATATCTAAGTTTTCCCAGACAGAAAGTTCAGGAAAAATTTGCCGTTCTTCCGGAACAAATGCTATTCCCAGTTTCGCTATTTTATGAGTAGCGATTCCGGTTATGTCGGTCTGATCAAATACTATGCTCCCTTGGGAAGGCGGGGTGAGGTTTAGGATAGATCGCATAGTAGTTGTTTTTCCTACACCGTTACGTCCGATGAGAGAGACACACTTTCCCTGGTGCACAGTGAATGAAACGCCAAAGAGGACTTGGCTTAAATCATACGATGTGTGTATGTCGTTGACTTCAAGATTGCCCATCTGTCGCTCCATCACCCAAATAAATATTTTTTACAGTAGTATTGTTGCGGACCTCCTCAGGGCTCCCCGTTGCAACAATTTTCCCATGGTGAAGGACGCTAATCTGATCAGCTATTCCAAATACTACGCCCATATCATGTTCCGTAAACAACAAGGTAAGGGAGCGAGCGCTTGAAATTTCTTTAATAAGGCTGATTGCCTCATTTGTTTCACTGGTCGACATTCCGGCGGTTGGTTCATCGAGAAGTAGAACTTCAGGATTTGAGGCCAAAGAAATTGCAAGTTCTAGTTGCTTTTGTTTTCCATAGGCGAGCTCCCCGGCAATTACTTCTCTCTCTTCTACTAATGTAACTAACTCCAAGAGCTCTTCACTTTCTCGTTGGAACAAGCTATTCGCTGATTTAAAAAATGAAAAATGCTTCTTGTTTCGCGCGATTACAGCGACTTGGATGTTTTGAAACACAGTCATACGCGGATAAATATTAATCAGCTGGAAGGACCGCGCCAATCCAAGCCGAACAATATTATGCGGAGCAAGTTGTCTCAGTGAGTGTCCTTTATATAAAACTTGGCCTGACGTGGGTTGAAGGTGTCCAGTTAGGAGATTGAAGAACGTGGTTTTTCCAGCGCCATTTGGCCCAATGATTGCGTGACGTTCTCTTGGGAAAAGGTGAAAATTGACTCCGTCTATGGCCTGGAAACCAGCGAAATTTTTATTAAGATTTTTCACGTCTAGAAGGGAATGTGGCTGGATAGTTTCAGAAAATAGTTTAGGGCTGGAGGTGGTCATGATGTTAATGCTCTCGGGTCCAATAGTTACGTATTTTAGTCACAAGTCCAACTAAACCATCTGGAAGAAATAATAAAATAACTATTAAGATGAGTCCTAGAACGGTGGGCCAATATTCGGTGTATTCGTTAGTAATTCGTTCTAATAGAAACAGCGTAGCAGCGCCTATAGCTGGTCCAAAAAAGGAAAACATCCCCCCCAAAAGTGTCATAATTAATACTGTGGCTGATTGTGTCCAGAAAGCTGATTCGACGTACATGCCCCGGTGAAGCATGGCGAAAAGTGCCCCAGCGAGTCCCGCGAAGGTTCCCGCAACGACAAATGCCCACCACCGCATAAGCCTCGTATTTATCCCAACAAAGCCGGCTCGGGTAGGGTTTTCACGAACAGCAAGAAGTGAGCGAGCAAAAGCCGAATGACAGATGAGCCATAAAATCCAGGTCGAGAAGACCACGACCAGCACGGTGAAGTAATAAAAGTTGATCCGTTGATCGAGGATCTCGGGAATGGTTATTCCAACAAAACCGTCATCCCCTCCAGTTACTGATCGCCACTTAAATGCAATCGCCCAGACCAACATCGAGAACGCCAAAGTTAGCATCGCAAAATAAATATCGGTGAGACGGGTACAAAAATAGGCGACGATGCCTGTGATAAACATGGTAACAGTGATACTAGCCAGAAGAGAAGCCACTAGAGGCCAAGCGTAGGTAGTGAGCAAAATGGCGTTCGTATAGCCACCTATTGCGAAATAAGCAGCGTGTCCAAAGGATACATTTCCAGAGTAGCCAATTATCACATTCAAACTTAGAGCGAAGAGACTATAGATTAATATTTCAGTCGTCACATCCACGAGATAATTGGAACCTACTGCGGGAATTAGTATCAGGGTAGCCAGCGAAATTAGGCATAAGATGATCCCTGCGCGGTCAATCGGATCTGTCATTAGCTTATCACTGCCCCTCCGATTCAGCGCGGCCGTATAGTCCCCAAGGTCGGATGAGTAGCACGATTAGAAGTAATAGGAAGGCGAAAACATCCTGAGCGTTTGGCACTATTACAGAGCCAAAGTTAAAAACGAGTCCAAAAATTAAAGCACCAACAAAAGTTCCCCAGAGAGAGCCCAGGCCCCCTATAATAACTATCACGAAGCATTCCACGATAATATTCGCATCCATGCCCGGGGCTGGGCTATTAAAAGGGGAGGCTAAAGCCCCGCCCATCCCAGCTAAAGCGGAGCCTATCAAAAAAACTATGGTGTAGATCACCGGTACGTTAATCCCAAGTGCGGACAGCATATCCCTGTCCTGTGTGGCGGCTTTTGTAATACGGCCCCAACGAGTTCGTTCAATAAATAGCCACAATGCAATAAAGATAGCCGGACCTAGGACACATAACATTAGACGGTAGGATGGATAGAAAGTAATCCCTAGGTTTGTCGCTCCGGCGAGACCCGCAGGGTACGCTACACTATACTGATCAGTTCCCCATATTATTTTCGCAAGGTCACCTAGGATAAGTACCAGAGCGAATGTTAGTAGAAGTTGCATCAAGTGTTCTTTATCGTAGATGAATTGAAACAAACAACGCTCAATAATGAGGGCCATTAACATCAGCCCTATTGCCGCAGCCAGTACGGCCCAGAAAAAACTCAGGCCCATTAGCTCCGTTACGGAATAGGTAATGTAGGCCCCAAACATGTAGAAGGCACCATGGGCGAAGTTAATAACTTTAAGTACGCCGAAAATAAGCGAGAGGCCTGCCGCAATGATAAAATAATTCATTCCCATAGATATAGAATTGAGAAGTTGAATAAACGCGAATTGGGGGTTGCTTATTAAAATAGCAAGGCCCGGGCTTCCCAAATTTTCTCTAATAAATTCTAGAAACGGTTCCATAAAAACGGCTCAGGAAAATAAATTGAATTGGAGTTCCGTATAGTGATTCCAGTTTACTCTGAAAGTAAAGCAGGAATGTAGGTAATTGGATCCATAACTCTGTAGGGAGCCCCTTCTTTCTTGACCATCGGCCCCCAAAATTGACCGGTGTCCGTTTGGTGAGTTGTAGGATCGATTGTGCGAGGTCCTACGGGCGTGTCTATGCTCATGCCCCTTAACGCCTCTGCGACAAGGTCTGGGTCCAGAGAACCAGCTTGCTTAACAGCTGCAGCATACATACGAACACCAATTACCGCTAGAACAGGCCACATGGTAGTTTCATGTGTTCCCAGTTGCGCCGAAAGCTTTGAGTGAAACTTCTTGTGCTCCTCATTTGGATGGTGATACCACAACTCATATGAATTCGCCCAGACATTGTCGGGGTAATCTCGCCCCATTGTGCTTGCAATTTCATGGCTTCCAATTTCTCCTCCAGCGATAAATTTAATTTGCTGGAAAAGGCCGAAAGGGGTGGCTTGTTTAGCAAAATCTACAAAGTGGGGTCCCCACAAACCTCCGGTTACCACGTCGCATCCCGCCCCCATAATTTGGGTAATAAAAACGTTGTAATCGGTTGCCCTTAATTTAGGCCGCAAACTAAGCACAATTTTGGTATCAGGAAGATGTCTAGCCAGGCCTTTTTCTATTCCTGCTGCAAGGTCATGGCCGTAGGCATAATCTAGTTGTATGTCGCAAATTGACTTTGCATTTAACTTCTCTGCGATTTGTGCCATAGCATCGCCTTCGAAATCGGTGTGTGACGCAGTGCGGAAAACGTAGTTATGTCTTTTGTTTGTTGTCATCTGGATTGTTTTAGCGATCGTGGCTATGTAGATAACTTTCTCTTGCCGGGCCACTTCAGAAACAGCGAGCCCAACGGATGAGCTTAGCCCACCTATCAGAACATGTACTCCGTCTTTTGTTATCATTTCTTTCGCTGCGGCTGCGGCTGTTGCAGGATTCAGTTTAGTGTCGCGCTCCACGCTTATCGCCTGCAACCCGAGAAGCCCACCGTCGAGATTAATTTCTTCAACCCCCATTCTATGACCAATTTGGGCGGGGGATCCATAGATGGCTCCGCCCCCTGTTATCGGATAAAGCATTCCTATTTTAATTTCCTCGGCATGTAGGTTATTGATCGCTAGCAGAGTGCCGGCGATCACAAGGCTCACCAATAAGCGGTGTCTCATAGTGTTTCCTTTCGCGAAGATAATTTCTGATGGCGTTGCATTATCCAACCCCTTAAATGTAATCTAATTTGCGATGCAATTCATTAGCAGAGTTCGGGAGTAGGTAGATATTTTAGTAGATAGTCCAGTATGGCCGGTGTGGCAGCTACAGCAGATATCAATCGTTGGAGAATAATAGGTACGAAAGGTTATGTACTTGGGGTATCTCTGTGGATAGATAAAGCCCTGACCCCTCCGCTGTTTCGCGAATTTTTTCTGCTCTTTCCAATAATAGTTGGTACTCGTACCCTTCCACAGCTATCACGCCATCCAAGGAAGACTCTCCTGTGCCTTTTCTCAGAGCTCGCTCCTTGGTCTCGGTTTGTGTAATTTTGGTATCTGAGAGCCCAATATTAACCTCAGTAACGCCGTCTATTTTAGAAAGCTCGTCTGCAATTTTTTGCAGTGAATCTAGTGTGTTGTCGTTCTCCTCAAAGTCCGGCTCTCTGACTAAACGTATAGTTAGTATGGCCCCCCCGTAGCTTCCCTCGAAGCCAGCCCTTGCGATACGTCGGCAAGCTCCACGCGTCAAGTTTGTAAACGTTTTGGCTACGGCGGCAGTCCATGGTGAGGGATTATTTAGACGTTCTAAATAAGGTGCAGACTTAAAAATTGCTATATCACTTGCCTCATAAAGTGTGAAACAGCATTGTCCCTCGCTTGTATCATTCATATACCTCCGACCAATGAGAAAGCCGGGTACACCCAGTCTCTCTGGCATATGCTCAACTGTGTGCCATCTCTCCCACTCAGGCCTCCCTGAAGCTTTTAGGCCATGCCAAATTGTAAGAAATCCTTTTGATTGTGTGAGCATAATTTTGTTTACCTTTGTTTTAGGATTCGTTGGGCATCGGCTCGTGAAGCAGAAAATCTACCACTACGTTTTGTTGGGCTTCCCACATTTCAATTCCGGTATGAGTGTTGCACCCGCGTTCCCGCGCCACCCTTATCAGAGAAGTTATAGGCGGTGCGGTAACTACATCTCCTACATGCATGGAACTTAGCAGGTGGGAGTCTTCCAGAGGTAAGGGGTCCTCTGCATTCATTCCAGTCGGTGATGCGTGTGCAATGATGTTAAATCCAACTGGGTTAGGGGAGGTGGTTACGTGCACAGAGTGGGGGAAATTGGCATTAAGTAACTTGGCGATATCTACAGCCCGGGATTGCTTGATGTCAAAAATATGTAATTGAGTAACGCCCCGTTCTAAAAGCTCAAGCGCGATCGCCGAGCCTGCGCCTCCAGCTCCGATCAGGAGGGCCCTGCTTCCCGCAATTTCGGTACCAGTAGCTTCCATCGCGTTACAAAACCCTATCCCGTCTGTCATGTCGCCGTGCCACTCTCCATTTTTTGTGCGTCTTAATAAATTTGCAGAATTAAGGATTGCTGCCCGAGGAGATAGGGAGCTACAAAGATTGGCTCCCTCAAATTTATAGGGAATGGTCATGATTAAGCCATCAACGTTTGAGTATGATGTAACCCCTGCAATAAATTCGTTGATCCCCTTAGGTTGAACCTCCAACGGAATGTGTACGGCATCCACATTACGGCGTTGGAAAAACTCGGTGATATCACCAGGAGATTTTACCTGTGAGATGGGGTAGCCCACGGTCATATAAACACGTGTTTTTCCGGTGATCTTTAATGACATATTTTTTTTCAGCTCAACTTATAGTTTTAATTTCGTTCAGTATCCGATTGGTCTCTTGTTCACTCTCCTTGAGGTGATTACGGTAACTAAATAGGGTTTGAAGTTCTTCTTTCCCCACTGCAGTTACTAATTCTGAATTGGCTAGGGCAGCTATGGAAAACCCTTCTGTGTTGTCCTCCTCGAGCAGCATTGCTACTAGCTCAGTTGATCGTTTTGCACTCATGGTTGATAACAGTAAATTCTTTAACTCGGAGGTAACCGCTCCAGTTTTTGGCCACTCAAGTATTGGCCAAAATGATGCCGATCTGACCACCCAACACCAGGGAGAACCCCAAGGCGAACGCATCATAATAACCGGAAAAATTACGGATGATGTAAATCGCCCTGTCTCAGATGCGTTGGTAGAAATTTGGCAGACCAACGCTGCTGGCCGTTATATTCACAAGGCAGACACACACGAGGCCCCCCTCGATCCCAATTTTTCAGGAGGTGGGAGAACTCTCACCAACGCTGAGGGTATCTACCAATTTACTACCATTAAACCAGGGGCTTATCCTTGGGGAAATCACACGAATGCTTGGCGGCCAGCCCATATTCATTTCTCACTATTTGGGCATACATTCCTCTCCCGTCTAATAACCCAGATGTACTTTCCTGGGGACCCTCTTTTGAAATTTGATCCAATTTTACAATCAGTCAAAAATCCAAAGGCAAGAGACCAGCTTGTAGCTACCTGGGATTCGAGCATCACAAAAACAGGATGGGCACTGGGTTACAAGTTTGACATAGTACTCCGTGGACCAAACCAGACCTGCAGGGAGGATTAACGTGCCTAAGCCGACCTCGTCCCAGACCATAGGCCCATTTTTTGCCTATTGCCTAACATCGTCAGAGTACGGATACACGTTAGTCGCAGACAACTCTCTTAAAAGCCCCTCAGGCAAAAAAATTAAAATATCTGGCAAGGTGTACGACGGAGAAAAAAAACCTGTCCCAGATGCAATGCTTGAAATCTGGCAGGCAGATCCGGAAGGTACTTTTCTCGCACCGCAAAGTGAAAAACATCAATCATTTATGGGTTTCGCCCGAGCTGGAACTGGAGAGGACGGAAGTTTCCTGTTTAACACCGTGAAACCTGGTTCCTTAAAACCTATCAGGGGCCTCCCTCAGGCGCCCCATATAAATTTACATGTGTTTGCGCGTGGGTTGATAGATCACTTAACAACGCGAATTTATTTTTCTGATGAGGCACACACTTATAAAGACCCATTAATTTCTCTTATAAGCGACAAAAATAGAAAGCAAACTCTTATTGCGGAATTTCAAGAAGAACAAGCAGGCTGTGCCGTCTACACTTTCAACATAAACTTGCAAGGTGCCGACGAGACAGTGTTTCTGCGCTGGTGAAGAAAACTATGAGAAAGAATTTATTTTAGCCCGTCCTTCAGCAACCCATTCCCAGTAAAAAAACCAGTTTTACAATCTCATGATCATTGAACCACAATTTCGCACCAAATTTGGTGATAATCTCTGGAGTGAAAAAGAACGCATCGGCCGGATGCTCGCATTCGAACGCTGCTTGGCTAACGGGCAGG
>CACETT010000044.1 GCA_902562525.1 uncultured Alphaproteobacteria bacterium | reverse complement strand
AAGCGACAAACTTCTCGACGATGAAAAACTAACTCGGGCTGCTGTAGAGGCAGTGGAAAACAATGGTATCGTCTTCCTAGACGAATTGGACAAAATATGTACCCGCTCCGATAAAATGGGGGCCGACGTTAGTCGCGAAGGAGTGCAACGGGACCTTCTTCCCTTAATTGAAGGCACAGTTGTCACAACCAAACATGGGCAAGTGCGCACAGACCATATTTTGTTTGTTGCATCAGGTGCCTTTCACACTGCAAAGCCTTCGGACTTACTGCCAGAATTACAGGGACGGCTTCCTATCCGAGTTGAATTAAAATCGCTCGAAAGACAGGACCTGATTGAAATACTAACCGAGCCTGAAAATAGTCTGCCCCGTCAATACACCGCGTTAATGGCTACAGAGGAGGTGACGCTCTCATTTACTGATACTGGCATCGACGCCATTGCCACCCTAGCTAACGAAATAAATCATGGGGTGGAAAACATTGGAGCGAGAAGATTGCACACTGTTATGGAAAAGTTATTAGAGGATATTAGCTTCACTGCCACGGATAAAGCGGGTACCGACCTAGTGGTTGACGACAGTTTTGTCCAAGCCAACATAGGAGACCTAGTGAGTCGTGCCGACCTTAGCAAATTCATTTTATGATCTTTCGTCTGCAATCTACCAGGACCACAGCAACACCTTAAACGGCTTCTAACGCAATCTCCGCAGCAGTACATAAGTAGCGCCGTCGCCACCATGTTGAGGCCGTGCCGGCTCGCTCGCAAGAATAAGGGGCCGGATCTTTGGCTCTTCCAACCACTGGGGCAGCTTGGCCCTTAATATACCTCCCCCCTCTCGCCGCAGACCCTTACCCGTAATTACCAATACACACCTTTGTCCTTTTTCCTGCGCTTTTGCTAGAGCTTGTGCAAGAAACGCCTTGGCCTCTGCTTGAGTTAGGCCATGAAGGTCCAACCGAGAATCTATAGCGATCTGACCCCGCCTTAACCTTGTGCTGGTGCGTTTATCTAGCCCGGGCCCTTGGAGCGCCCGACTTACATGGACCAATTTCGCCCGCGTACTTTGAGGGTGCGCTGCTTTGTAGGGTTTTTTAAGCAACGGAGCCAAATGAACCTGAATTCCATCCGCCCTTCTCGAGTAATGCCGGCCCGGCAAAACTTGGTCCCCCTGGGTTACTCGCTGCCAGAGCATGATATCCTCATCCGTTAGTTTGCCTGGAACCCCGCGCTTCCCATCCCTTGCCTTCACCATGCCCCACCGCCTAGGCCCTTAAACGGGCGTCTTCCACGTGTATTATTGGCTATCCTCATCTAAAACGCCAGTTGGAAGCAAGAGATAATAACGGCCACGATGTTTCATTCGGCCTGCGATTTGCGCGGCCTCCTTGTCCCCCCCCAGAAAATATCGCCCCTAACAACCCCCCGAATGGCCCCTCCAGTGTCCTGAGCAACCATTAGCCTTCGCCATTTTATATCACCCCCTGCTGCCAGAGGTGCATCAGTGTCAATCCAAAGAGGAGCGCCAAGGGGCATGTGCCTTAAATCAACGGCCAAGGACCGCCGCGGAGTTAACGCAACATTTTGAGCGCCTATGGGACCATCACCCCTTACTACTCTAAAAAATATAAAAGATTTATTTTGATTAAAAATCTCTGACTGTTGTTCGGGATTCTCCTGCAACCATCTCCTTATGGATTGCATTGTCACTTCTTCACGGACCAGGTGCCCACGTAGGACCAACTCTCTTCCAATGGACCGGTACGGGTGGCCGTTCTGAGCATGATAACCTAGCCTAACAGACGTGCCGTCTGGTAAGACCACCCTTCCCGAACCCTGTATGTGGAGAAAAAATACCGCTATAGGGTCCTTAGCCCAGAGCAACTCTAGATCTCTACCGTCCAGTGCGCCGGCCTCTATCTCGCCACGGGTGGCAAATGGTTTAAACCTCCCGCCAACCAGGTGCCCAGATATTCTCTCTCCTACAAGACTATCGTGGAATTCGCCAAGGTTTATGGAAATAAGGTCTGGCGGCTTCGCATAAATGGGCACGGTAAACTCATCGTCGCGCTCCAAGGAACCTTGAATTTCGGGCTCATAATAACCTGTGAAAAGGCCTGCTTCATGACCCTGTGAGACGACCAGAAAGGGGTTGAACCACAACTGAAAGAAAGCTTTGGCTTGATCATGATCATGCTCGTCAATCCCCCCAATGGCTGAGCAGGGCCCCTGCCAGTCTTTAACGTAACCGCCGATACCATTAGGCCCAACTTTTTCTTCTGGCTCTCTGAGCAAAAACAGGCTGCAAGATTTTCGAAGTGCAGGGATTGCGTCCCCGAGGTCGTCCAGATTCCAACCTGCAAGGTCAGCATAGTCCGCTTTGACCAGCCTAACCAAGCCGGCCCCTCCTCCAGGCACCAAATAGGCAGCAGTCCAAATAGGTCCAATTAGGCCGGCCATAAACAAGAGGATGAGAATACTAGACCGCCGCCCTACGCGGCGCACCTTAGCCACGACGTTTTTCTCCGTTAAACCGATTAATTGCCGAGCCGAGTTTCAACCAGCTGCCAGTTGGGGTCCTGCGACCGAACATCCCGGGCGAATGTCCAAAGATCATTGACCGTGCCTACCTTCGCCGTATCTCCCTCGACGATCTCTCCCGTTTCCCCTTTTAGCACAGCATGTATCTGCTTGCTAACTATGTTCACTGTTACCCGAGCAATGCTGGATTTCATCTGCACCTCAACAACCTCGCAAGCCTCTATGGAAATGAGGCTCGCATCGACCTCTTCGTTAGCCTTTGAGCGCCGCTCTATCTCGGCCTTAAATCCCTGGAAGGTTTGTTCATCTAACAAACCTTCCAATACTTCCGTGTCACCACGGCCAAAGGCCTCCACTATCATCTCGAAAGCGGTCTCGACCCCAATCACAAACTCATCGGCCCGAAAGTGGGGGTCCGCAGCCTTTAGGTCTATCATACCCGGGATTGGATCTTCCTTGGATCCAGTATTCGGCGCCTCGTCAGGCTCGGGTTTATCAGGGTGGAGGGGCACAACGTCCACGCCTGGCATTTCCTCCTCGGTCAGCCTACCTGGGGTTTGTTCATTTCCAGTCCGTTTCCCCAAGGAGCGGTGCAACCGAAAAAAGAGAAAGCCCGCCACCATGGCAAATACGAGTATATCTAAAAGTTGTAAATCGCTGTTCATAACCCCACTAGGTTTAAATCCCTTTTCCTTAGTCTAGCTCACGTCAATCCAAACAAGGACTCTAGTCTCTTGCACGCGTTTGGTCTAGCGCCACGTGTCCTTGCCTCATAATACTCAGATAAGGACAAACAAGGTGACAAACAAGGGGCCCCGCGCAGTCCAATCGTATTGGACGAGTTGTCTCTGACGCTAATCCATGATAGCGAATGGTGGGTGGTGCCAATAAACTAGTCCCAGGGAGGCATATTTTGTCAGAAAAAACACAACCAGTTGCAGACGCGGATCAATCAACGCGAACAACGGCCCAAACCACACAAAGACGGCGGATAATATCGCACAGCCAATACATAAAAGACCTATCATTCGAGAATCCGGGTGCAGGTGAGCAATTTACCGCCGAAAAACCTCCAAAAATTGACATAGCGGTGAACGTAACGGGCCGCACCATGGCCGAGAACCAGCAAGAAGCTGAGCTAAGCATTACTGCTAAGGCAGTGCTAGATGAGAAACCTGTGTTTGTAGTTGAACTAACTTACAGTGGTCGCTTTTCTATTACTGGGCTGCCCGCAGAACAAATTGAGCCAGCCCTGCTTATAGAGTGCCCTCGCCTCCTATTTCCATTCGCCAGACGGATCATAGCAGACTGCTGCAGAGATGGTGGTTATCCGCCTCTCATGCTTGAGCCCATAGACTTCGCACAAATGTACATGAACAAAAAACGCGAGCAAAGCGCATCGGCCGGTAGTCCTCAGAAATAATTACCCACAGATAATATCTGGTTAGTCGGTCCACGAGGCCCAGAGTGGATCAGTAAGTTTTTCTACCAACTTCGCATGCGCTTCGCGCTCCTTGGCGTTTGCTGCATGTTTGGGCCAACTCCGCTCGACTTGCTTCGCTGGGTCAGGCGCCTGCGCTTCCTCATTAGTGACGCTGGTCAAGTGCAGGTCAGGCTGTCTGCCCCCTATAAGCTCAACATAAACTTGGGCGAGTAGGTCAACATCAAGGAGCGCATTGTGTTTTTCCCGCGCCGAGTTGTCGATTGAAAATCTTCTGCACAAAGCATCAAGGCTCGCTGGAGCACCAGGAAACTTCCTTCGAGCCAAGGTTAAGGTGTCAATTGTTCGACCGAGATCAAGCGGTGGTAGTTGGACTCTAGCAAGCTCAGAGTTCAAAAAATTAATATCGAATTGCGCATTGTGAATAATTAGTGGGTCTCCCGCGATAAAGGCTAAAAGTTCAGGAGCCCGTTGCTCAAAAACTGGCTTATCAACCAAGTCCTCCGTTTTCAAGCCATGGATTTCTGTCGCCGAAAACTCTACCGCCCGCTTAGGATTGAAAAAACTATGAAATGTGCGCCCACTTGGCAGATGGTTCATCAGCTCTACACAAGCAATCTCGATAATTCGATGACCTTCCTCAGGGTTTAGCCCAGTTGTCTCTGTATCCAGCACAACTTCACGCACTGCGGCCTCCACCAGCTGGCATCACTAATTTCTTCCCAGAAACCTGTCCCGACTGCACCGTCCGGAGCACGGAGGAGACCTTTGTTAGAGCAGACCTCTTCCCAAGACCCGATAGTACTACAAAATCTGCCTGTTTACGTTTGAGGTGATCAGGTGTTTGCTTATCCAAAATGTACTCTAATTTTTTTTCACTCATGCCGGGTCGTCTCAAGGCCCGGCTGCGCTGGACACATTTCGGAGCTGAGACCACCACTACGGCATGACATGCATCCTTGCCATCAGTCTCATACAGTAGCGGGACATCCATCACCACGACCTGTACCCGCGCCGCCCCAGCCAACCGCAAAAAGCGCTTACGCGCCTTAGCCACTAATGGATGCAATATAGCCTCTAACTTTTTTAACTTGCGTGCATTACCAAAAACCAGGTCGCCAAGTATCCGCCTATCGACCGCATCTCCCTGGACGACACCTGGAAACATTTTAGACACAGCCGTTACAGCCTCTCCGCCTTTGGCTAACATTTGGTGGACAGATGCATCAGCATCAAAAACTGGGACCCCCAACCGACTGAATATTTTTGAAGTCTCACTCTTTCCCATCGCTATTGAGCCAGTCAAACCAAGAATTATGGGGCCTTTTTTCAATTGCCTACTCGTTCATGACGTGGGCTCTAAGCCCACTAGTTACCGCGGGCTTTTGCCCAAACCATGAATAAAACCCCGGTTGTGCTTGGTAGAGGAGCATGCCTAAACCATCTACCACCGTATTTCCACGAAGCTTGGCAGCTGCAAGAAGCCGTGTTTCCAGGGGAACATACACGATATCCGAGACCACGGCATGGTGAGGCAATCGATCCAAATTAATGCTAAGAGGCTCCCCTCCATGCATGCCCAAACTGGTTGTGTTAACCAGCAACCCAACTTCCTCGCATGCCTCCATCCTATCGGCCCAATCCACTCCTATACAGTTCCCCTGGATCTCACGCGTCAAACTTTCACTCCGAGAACGGGTCCTGTTGCAAATTCTGATTTCGGTAGCTCCCGCCTCCAACAACCCCACACAGACAGCGCGGGCGGCTCCTCCAGCTCCTATTATAACAATAGGTCGTCCAACGTCCCATTCAGGCGCGCGCGCCTTAAGGTTTTCAATAAAACCAAAAGCATCTGTATTCGTACCGTGCAGTGATCCGTCTTCTTCCACGGTTATTGTGTTAACGGCACCGATCTTTTGAGCTATCGGCGTCACGTTATCCACTAGGTTGATCACGTGTTCCTTATGGGGAACTGTAATATTTACTCCACGAAACCCTAGCGCTGGCAAGGACCAGAGTGCGCGGGCTAAATCCGTTGGCTGCACCGTTAGGGGAACGTAATGCCCCTTTATACCCATTTCCCGCAACCAAAATCCGTGCAGTTTGGGCGATAGGGAATGCTCCACAGGCCACCCCATAACCCCAGCCAGTGGAATACTAGACACCATGTTCAGTCTCCTACAATCCCTTGCGTCCGCAAAAAGGCCAACAATGGCAATAGAGGTAAACCGAGAATATCAAAATACCCGCCCTCCACGTTGGCAAAAAGTTGAATTCCGCGTCCCTCAAGTTTGTACCCACCAACAGACTGGCAAACGTCGTCTTTTTCTGATTCAAGGTATGAAGCAATAAACCGGTCTGAAAAATACCGCATAGTCATCAACGAACATTCACCATGTCGAAACAACACCCCCCCATTTAGTGCAACGCTTACGCTACTAAAAAGTCGATGCTTGCCACCCCTTAGATTCATCAGCTGATCCCGCGCATCTCGCACATTTCTTGGCTTATCAAACCAACGACCATCCGATTCAAGCATCTGATCTGCGCCGACAACAAAAGCCTCTCTCGTCTGTTCTGAAACCTTTTGTGCCTTTAGATCTGAGAGCCGTTGTGCCGTATCTTTGACAGAACAGCCGTCCGCTCTCATCTTCTTCTTCACAGAATCTTCATCTATGTTTGCTGGCAAAATTTCAAACGACAAGCCTGCATTCCTGAGGACATCTTGTCTAGTGGGGCTGGCGGACGCTAATACGACCCTCCGCAAATCGTCTGGGTGGTTCATGCCAAAGAATCCAATTTACTGTGTTTCCCTGTAGAGGGATAATACAGCCGCGGCCGTTTCCTCTATAGAGCGCCGTGTAACATCAATTATTGGCCACCCCCGCCCCTGAAAAAATCGCCTTGCTTTACTCAACTCTGCGCGCACGGTTTCCAAGTCTACATAATTCTCTAATTTCTCTTCCTTCATCTGACGAAGCCGGTTTCTACGGACCTGAACCAGCCTTTCCGGGCTGGTGGTAAGCCCAACTATCAACGATTCCTTCGCGTTCAGCAGTGCTGGCGGTAGCTCCTGGCCTAAAATAAAAGGTATGTTAGCCGCTCTGAGGCCACGGTTTGCCAAATACACACAGGTTGGTGTTTTTGACGTGCGTGATACCCCGGTCAAAATCACGTCAGCCCTATTCACATCGAACAATGATTGGCCGTCATCATGACTTAAAGCAAATTGCATAGCGTCAATGCGCTCAAAATATTCGTCGTCCAACTCATGTTGATACCCCGGCCTTTGTTGAACGCTCCTACTCAAAAACCCGCTAAATGCCCCCATTACCCCTTCCATAACTGGGACACATGGAACAGACAGGGTTCGGCACCTCTTCTGCAGCACCTCAGCCAGATCGACCTTAACCAGGGTATATAGTACAACCCCGCGCCATTCCTCTATGACCTTTAGAATTTTCTCTATTTGCCCCTCGGTCCGCACCAGAGACCAATTGTGCTCTACTACCTCTATCTCATCAAATTGAGCCAACGCGGCCCGCGCTATCGTACTTACCGTTTCACCCGTAGAGTCCGAAATTAAGTGAAGATGAAATGAGCCCATATTAGCCAACTCTTATTAACTCATAGAATATCATTAGGAATAATTGTGGACAGCATACTACTTTGTACACAATGCTTATTCATCCAATATTTTTTCACCGGATACCCACTAGCTTCTCCATCATAGACCCTCCTAACCAAATTGTGGTAACAACGGGTATAACAAATTCACTCAAGTTTTTTTCACCAGTTGTTCACTAAAATTAGAACACCTAAATTATTGAGCTATTTATAATATTTCAGTTATTAACAGGCCCAGTCTTTAAAAATAATTTCATTGGCTAAACTGGATGATAAGTTTGTTAAAGTGGAAAAAATTAAATCCCTGTTATTCTTTCCATAACAACATCAACAATTACCTTATATCTAAATTATATATTATTTATTAGGGAGTTTATCTCATCAGTACTTTAAAAATATCTACTGAGAATAAAAAGTTGTTACTCCGAACCTTGAGAGGTGAGATTTTAAACCCGCCCCCACTCTGGTTAATGCGGCAGGCTGGCCGTTATTTACCTGAATATATGAAAACAAGGGAAAAGGCAGGAAATTTTCTTGATCTTTGTTACAACCCAGAGTTGGCTACTGAAGTAACTCTGCAACCTATTAAAAGGTATGGCTTCGATGCCGCAATTATATTCTCAGATATCTTAGTTATACCAGATGCCTTGGGGCAGAAGGTTGAGTTTAGGCATGGAGTGGGACCAGTACTAAAACCAATAAGATCAGAAAAAGACATAAGGGAATTAAACCATCTTCGTCTCGAAGAATCCCTGAACCCAGTGTATGAAGCTATAGCACAGGTAAGAGCAAAGTTAAGTCCGGGGGTGTCTTTAATAGGATTTGCAGGGGCTCCATGGACTGTCGCGACTTATATGGTAGAGGGAGGTTCAAGCAAGACTTTCAATAATGTGAAAGCTTGGGCTACGGCTGATTCTAGAGGGTTTGATGAATTAATAAAGCTCCTAAAAGAAGCGATAACTATACACGCAATGAATCAAGTCGTTGCAGGAGCGGAGGTCATACAATTATTCGATAGTTGGGCAGGTGTTTTATCCCCCAGCGAGTTTGATAAATGGTGCATAAAGCCAGTTAAAGAAATTACTGCGCGCATCAAAAACAAGTATCCAGACATTCCAGTTATTGGCTTTCCGAAAGGGTGCGGTGTCAATTACAAACATTATGCAGAGAAAACAGGAGTTGATTGTGTATCAATAGATTACACGGTTCCATTGGATTGGATAGACGAAGCATTGCAGCCGGGGGCGGTCGTGCAGGGAAATCTGGATCCATATATTTTGCGTCAAGGGGGTGCTCGTTTGGTTAAAGAGGTCCAGGATATCAAGGGTGCGTTGGATCAGAGGCCTTTCGTGTTTAATCTGGGCCACGGAATTTTACCGGACACAGATCCGTCAAACGTAGAAGAGTTAGTAGAGTTAGTGCGGATTGGATAGGATACGGCGGTATGGGTAAATGTGCTGTAGTTTTAATGAATTTAGGTGGACCAGATAAGCAGGAGTCGGTTCAACCGTTTCTTTTCAATCTATTTAATGATCCGGCGATTATTTCTGTGCCCCGGCCTTTACGATGGTTTTTGGCACAAGTCATATCTCGGAAAAGAGCCCCGGTAGCACGGTTGATCTACGAGAAACTAGGGGGCGGCTCCCCACTCTTACAGGAGACAGAAGCCCAGGCCCAGTCTCTAGGGCGTAGTTTAGGTGCTGACTATCGCGTATTTTTATCTATGAGGTACTGGCATCCGCGAAGCCATGAAGCTGTGAAGGCTGTTCTGAGTTACGATCCCGAAAGGATAGTTCTGGTGCCCCTCTACCCGCAATACTCGACCACCACCACAGGGTCTTCGGTTGGGGACTGGAATAAGGCTGCAGCTGAGCTTGGGTTGCAGAAGCCAACTGCCGTGGTTGGGTGTTATGCGACTAACCCCCTTTTTATTTCTGCCCACGTTAAGCTGATTAAGCGTTTTCTGGAACCTTCTAAACCCAAACGTTCCCAAAAGGTTTTGTTTTCCGCGCATGGATTACCTGAAAAGATAATTGCAAAGGGAGATCCATACCAATCGCAGGTGGAACGTACAGCTAAGGCAATTGTTCAAGAATTGGCGTGCCCGTATCTGGAGTGGGAGGTCTGTTACCAAAGCCGGGTTGGCCCTCTTCGGTGGATTGGCCCTTCTACCGAAGAACTAATCACCGAAGCTGGTGCTTTGGGAAAGTCTTTGGTTGTTGTCCCGATTGCTTTTGTTTCCGAACATTCTGAAACACTGGTAGAGCTTGATATAGAATATGCTGATTTGGCCCGACGGGCAGGCGTGCACAGCTATCAAAGGGTCCCAACGCTTGGCATATCCGACGATTTCATGTTGGCATTGGGAAATATGGCAAAGTCGGCCAGTTGTGATAGCTATGAGCATCCAGTTCAAGAGGCAAGCTGGTGTCCGCCACAGCTACAACTATGTTGTAAAAGTCTTGGTGGTAAACATGGTGTCCATCCAACCGTGTGGTCTGGAAATAAACCATGAATGACACCGCTGGGATTTATCTGTGGATAAAGGCTTTTCATCTAATCGCTGTAATAGCCTGGATGGCGGGCCTACTATATTTGCCTCGTCTTTTCGTATATCACGTTGGTGTAGAGCCTGGTTCTGATTTAGACCGCACTTTACGAGTAATGGAAAGGCGGCTATTGAATTTTATCATGGGCCCAGCAATGGCGGTTAGTTGGCTGCTGGGGCTGGTGTTGACGGCCCTTTCTCCATATGCAGTTTGGGAAGAGATCTGGTTCCAGGGAAAGATTCTGGCTGTTGTCATAATGAGCGGCATGCACGCAGCCATGGTTGTTTGGCAAAAAGCTTTTGAGGCCAATGAAAACAGCCGGGGACAATCGTTTTACCGCGTGATG
>CACETT010000043.1 GCA_902562525.1 uncultured Alphaproteobacteria bacterium | reverse complement strand
CGGCTTCGTCAATTAGCTGCAGAATCGGAGATAGATCTCAGTGTCTGTGTTTTAGAGAAGGGCTCAGAAGTGGGCGCTCATATTCTGTCTGGCGCAGTCATCGAGACCAGGGCATTAGATGAGCTCATTCCAAATTGGAAAGATTTAGGAGCGCCTCTCAAAACCCTGGTGACTCAGGAAAGTTTGATCCATCTGAGTGAAAGTGGGAGCTTTAAGTTTCCAACCATTCCGCCGCAAATGAGAAATGAAGGTAACTACATAATTTCACTGGGGAATTTTTGCCGATGGATGGCAGAACAGGCAGAGTCGCTAGGCGTAGAGATCTATCCAGGATTTCCGGCCACGGAAGTTCTCTACGATAAAGCCGGCACAGTCATCGGGGTGGCAACAGGAGAAATGGGGGTTGATAGGAACGGAGAGAAGAGCTCGGCCTACCAGGCCGGAATGGAATTGAGAGCAAAACAAACTCTATTCGCCGAAGGTTGCAGAGGATCATTAACTAAAACCCTTTGTGAACGCTTTAAACTAAACGAGAATTCGGATCCTCAGACCTTTGGGATTGGGATCAAAGAACTTTGGGAGATCCCACCAGAGTTACATAATCAGGGGGAAGTGATCCATACAGTAGGGTGGCCATTAAAAACAGATACATACGGCGGCTCATTCCTTTATCATCTGGAAGATAACCAAGTAGCTGTTGGATTTGTCGTGGGCCTCGATTATCAAAATCCGCACCTTGACCCATACATGGAATTCCAGCGCTTTAAACAACACCCGTGTATCCGCGAAACTTTTAAAGGTGGCACCAGACTTGCTTACGGGGCTAGAGCACTAAATGAAGGTGGCTTTCAATCAATCCCAAAGCTGACCTTTCCCGGGGGCGCACTCGTCGGGTGTTCGGCAGGCTTCATGAATGTTCCAAAAATTAAAGGAAGCCACACCGCGATGAAATCCGGCATCCTAGCGGCGGAAGCAGTAGTCTCCCATCTACTAACTGAAGACATGTCTTTGAGGACCACCGAAATGGAAACCTACGAGAGCTCCGTGAAATCTTCATGGATTTGGGAAGAACTCCGAAAGGTTAGGAATATCCGGCCCGCTTTTCGATGGGGCTTATGGCCTGCGCTACTATACAGCGCTTTTGACACCTATATTTTACGGGGAAAAGCTCCTTGGACTTTCCGACACAAACCCGACCATGCTCAGTTGAAACTATCTACTGAATATCAGCCAATTGCCTACCCAAAACCAGACGGAATAATCAGCTTTGATCGACTATCCTCTGTATACATGTCGAATACCAACCACGCTGAAGATCAGCCAACTCATCTAAAATTAAAAGATGCCAATATCCCCATTACCGTCAATTTGGCAAAATACAACGCACCCGAGCAACGATTTTGTCCGGCTGGAGTTTATGAAATAGTGGAGGGTCAGCCTGACGGGAAACCCAAACTCCAAATTAACTCACAAAACTGCGTTCACTGCAAAACATGTGATATTAAAGATCCCACTCAAAATATTGATTGGGTTCCGCCGGAGGGCGGCGGCGGCCCCAATTATCCAAATATGTAACTTCCCCGCCAACGTCGTCCGGCAATAAGGCTGATCTTACCTTTATAAGTGTAATGACGAGAAGACCCACCCATACGCAAATTCTTTTTTTTGGAGTCCGTTCTGGTACAATTTACTAACACTATAGTAAGTTTTTTGTGATAAAATCATTCTTTGTTTACTCTAAGATAGAAATTGTATACGATTTTCCTCTGTATATTAGTTATTGTTTCTAATAGAAAAATGAAGCTAGACCAGGCCGACAAAAAGATACTGAAATTGTTGCAGAACGACGCGAGCCTGCAATTGGCTGAGATTGCTTCATCTGTGGGGCTTTCTGCAACTCCATGCTGGCGCCGCATTCAGAAGCTTGAGCAAGCTGGCATCATAAGGAAGAGAGTTGCCCTCCTTAACGAGAGCCTTCTTAATGCCGGGGTCTCGGTTTTTATGTCTATTCAAACCACCAACCATGATTCGAAGTGGCTTCAAGATTTCTCAGCAGCGCTCACGGACTTGCCTGAGGTAATGGAAGTGTATCGATTAAGCGGTGCAACAGATTATCTATTAAGAGTGGCAGTACCTAGCGTGGAACACTATGATAATTTTTACAAAAAAATCAGCGGAATGATTCCAGATAGCAATATCAGCTCTAGCTTTGCCATGGAATGCATTAAATCTACGACCGCACTTCCTCTTCATTATGTTTAGTCGCGATGCTTCCCGGCAGAGCGCAGTACTCTCTCTGAGAGTGGCTGTGCTGTCTATATCGCTTGTAATAGGTTGCGGCCATGCCTTGAGTAACAATAGAGAGGATCTGACAGAAAAATTAGCGCTTATTGAGTTGCCTCCTGGATTTAGTATCGAATTATATGCTGTAGGGGTACCAAACGCTCGCGCAATGACAGTTGGCTCGAATGGAACACTCTTTGTTGGCTCTCGATCAAAAGGCAATGTTTACGGCATTGTTGATACAGATCACGACCAGCAGGCTGATAAGGTTTTTATCATAGCACAAAATCTACGAGCCCCTGCTGGGGTCGCAATCTGGCAACAGTCGCTGTATGTGAGCGCAGTAAATAAAATACTTCGGTTTGACAACATCGAAGAAAGGCTGCATGAGCCGCCAACAGCAATCGTGGTTACTGACCAATTGCCAAATGAAAATCATCATGGATGGAAATTTATAGATTTTGGCCCAGACGGCTCTTTGTATGTTCCAGTTGGGGCTCCGTGCAATGTATGCCTTCGTTCCGACCCGTATGCAGCCATATTGAAAATGAACAGGGATGGGACAAATATGGAGATTGTTGCTAGGGGAGTGCGCAATTCTGTTGGCTTTGCCTGGCATCCAGAAACAAAGGAACTTTGGTTTACAGATAATGGGCGGGATAACCTTGGCGATAACAGTCCACCCGGGGAGCTGAATCGTGCACATAGGCCAGGCCTACATTTCGGTTTTCCTTTTTGCCACGGAGCATCTATTTCTGATCCAAAATTCGGACATGAGCGCAGCTGCACAGACTTTCAAGCTCCCGAACAACTCCTTGGCCCTCATGTTGCCCCGTTGGGACTCACATTCTATCAAGGAGATATGTTCCCCCAGGAATATAAGAATTCTATCTTCATAGCAGAACACGGATCTTGGAACCGTAGCAAAAAGCTTGGTTACCGCATAACTTTGGTCCAACTGGATCATTTGGGCAAACCAGAGTCCTATGTGGTTTTTGCGGAGGGTTGGCTGCAAGGCGAAAGAGCATGGGGACGACCAGCCGATGTTCTTGTTTTAAATGATGGTTCGCTTCTGGTATCAGACGACAAAGCAGGAGCCATCTATCGGATATTATACACTAGGCTATGATCTAGCTTGGCCTCTTTTCCCCTTTGATAGTACTCCGAAAACCCGCGCACTTGCCAATCCTCTGATAGAAATTCTAACATGGCGCCTCTATACTTCTCTGAGCTTAGACCCTTCCTCCCGCGTGGAGTAGCGCCCGATAATAGGACCTAGTCATGTCACATTGTTACCCTGTGCTATTAGCTGGTGGCCTAGGAGCTCGTCTATGGCCACTCAGTAGAGAAATTTACCCTAAACAATTATTGAGCCTTTTAGGAAACAACTCCTTACTCCAACAAACTGCCCTCCGTGCTCTAGACCTTGCCCCAGCTGAAAATGTTATAACGGTGACAACTCGTCCGCACTACCGAGCTATTCGTGATCAACTTCAAGAACTAGAACCTACGCTTGGGAGGAACCTGCTTGTTGAACCACAGGGAAGAAATACGACCGCCGCAATAGGCGTCGCGGCATTACACGCCCAAAATTTAAGCCCTAACTCGACACTTGTAATCATGCCGGCAGACCACTCCATTCGGAATACTCAACGATTGCAGAAAGTTTTCGAAACAGCGATCGAGTTAGCTAATAACGGTCGCATAGTAACTTTGGGTATACAGCCCACCCGACCAGAAATTGAGTATGGTTACATTACCATTGGCAACAAAATTCCACAGACAGAAAACTCATTTGAAACAAAAAACTTTCTCGAAAAACCTGATGCAAAAACTGTTGAGAAATTGATCGCTGCACGAAGAGTGTATTGGAACAGTGGTATATTTGTGGTGACTGCAAAGACATTACTCTCAGAAATGAATAAGTATGCTAGCACAATTACAAACAAGATAGTGGATGCATCAAGAAATTCTGTGCGCCAAGATAAAGTCACGGTCTTTCAGCATAAAGATTATTCAAATATTCCATCAATTCCCATTGATAAATTACTTATGGAACAGTCCCAAAAACTTGCCCTGATCCCAATAGACGTAGGCTGGTCTGACGTGGGCTCTTGGCAGCAAATTTGGGAAATCAGTGAAAAAGATGAGGATGGCCTAGTCAAGACAGGTGATGCAATAACGGAAAATTGCCGCAACAGTCTGCTAAGAAGTGAGCATAGACTTTTGGTAGGGGCTGGCCTTGATAACATAGCAGTTATTGAAACAGCGGATGCTGTTCTCGTAACTGCACTGGGAAATGATAGCGACTTAAGAAAAACTTTCCGAGAACTTCAAAGACTTCAAAGACCAGAAGCCACAAGGCATCTAAAAGAAAGGCGGCCCTGGGGATCTTTTCAAGTTTTAATGGAGTCTGCAAGATTCAAAATAAAAGAGTTAGTTATAGAGCCGGGCGGCCGGCTTAGTCTGCAAAGCCATAAGCACAGAACAGAACACTGGGTTGTAGTGGAGGGGAAGGCAAAAATTACCCGGGGGGATACAGTGGAATTTCTTGAGACCAACCAATCCACATACATCGCTGCCCATGAAATCCACCGGCTAGAAAATTGTACAGAAAATGTTTTGAGGGTTATTGAAGTTCAGTGTGGAGATTCTCTTTCAGAGGATGATATAGAACGCTACGATGATGTGTAAGGTCGGTAAGCTCTCACCTGGCTACTTCTAGCGAAAAATAAAAGACTTCCTGCAAATTCGCTGGCATGGGTTATCTATGGGAACGAACTTAACCTCAAAATTTTACCAGACTGATTAATGTACAACTGAGGCAAACATGTCTAATGAAGAATTTAAACATAGCAGGCCCACGAGTTTCTTGTCTGCATTACCCGACCACTTCAAACAAACCCATGAAATGACATTTGCTGGCACTCACTTATTGATTGACATTTGGCAAGGTCACGGACTTGACGAAATGGAAAGAGTCGAGAACGCCCTTAAAGAATCGGCAGACATCTCGCATGCCACCCTGATACAAACACACCTGCACAGGTTCACACCGTCTGGCGGCATTTCGGGAATTGCCATTTTGGCCGAATCGCATATTTCTATCCATACCTGGCCAGAAAGAGGCTACGCTGCAGTAGACATCTTTATGTGTGGAGATACCCAGCCAGAGTTGGCCATACCAGTTTTGGAGGAGACTTTTCTCACTAGCCAGATTGAAGTCAAAACTATCCAGAGAGGCCAGCTTCCATAATGTCAGAATGGTTCACAGAAACTCTGCATGCAGATCTTGGCCAACGAATCCGGATCGATGAGGTAATTTACAAACATATAACTCCATTCCAAAGTCTACTTATTTTCAAAAATAAATTACTAGGAAAAGTACTAAGCCTCGATGGCATTGTTCAAACAACAGAAGCAGATGAATTTATATATCATGAAATGCTTTGCCATGTAGCAATGCTAACCCATCACCGCCCAAAAAGGGTGCTTGTAATTGGCGGAGGAGATGGCGGCACACTTAGAGAGGTTGTTAAACACCGCTCAGTGGAAAAAGTTATCTTGGTAGAACTCGATTCAAATGTAATTGAAGCTTGCCAAAAACATCTGCCCGCTCTCAGCGCAGGAGCATTTGAAGATCCACGACTCGAGCTAATAATAGGAGATGGCTATGATTATGTTGTATCAACAGACCATACTCACGATATTATTATAGTAGACTCACCAGATCCTGTGGGCCCAGCAACTAAATTATTTTCCTCCCAATTTTACCAGAATTGCCGCCGAATATTGTCGAAGACCGGTGTTCTAGTTACCCAAAATGGGGTTCCATTTGTGCAACGGGCTGAACTTTTGAACGGCGCTAAGTTATTATCCGAAAACTTCCACGATGTTGCTTTTTACCTCGCCCCAGTTCCCACATATCAAGGAGGGGCAATGGCATTTGGATGGGCTAGCAATTTTCCAGAATTAAGAGAAATATCTCTGGATGAACTCGAGCAGCGCTTCGCCAGAGCTGCCCTCGCCACCTCATATTACGATCCAGCAATCCATCTTTCCTGTTTCACAACTCCAAAATGGATCTCCAATGTCTTGTATAACTCGGAATTACAAAATCCAAATCCGTAACCCAACCGTGAACCTACTACTCTAAGGCCACTTCGCAACAGGAGGAAGTGACATCAGTATCGCATCAACATTGCCACCAGTTTTTAGCCCAAATTGCGTTCCACGATCATAAAGCAAATTAAACTCAACATATCGCCCTCTTTTTATGAGCTGTTCCTCCCTTTGGGCTTCAGTCCAGTCTTTCAGAAAATTACGGCGAACAATTTTTGGGAAAGCCTCTAAGAAAGCCAGCCCAACATCCTTGGTAAATAAAAAATCTTCCCGCCAATCATTCTCTAAATTGTCAAAAAAAATTCCTCCAACTCCCCTGGCCTCTGCTCGATGAGGCAAATAAAAATAGTCATCACACCACTTACTAAACCGCTCGTAATAGTCTGCCCCATGAGCATCGCAAGCTCTTTCCATAGCTTTATGAAAATCCCTCGAATCCTGTTTATTTTTGACCATAGGCGTGAGGTCACTTCCACCCCCAAACCAAGAACGTGCTGTAACAATATGGCGGGTATTCATATGGACTGCGGGCACAAGAGGCGAACACATGTGAGCAACAACTGAAATCCCACTAGCCCAAAACTGAGGACTTGACTCAGTTCCAGGTATTGCTCCCTGAAATTTTCTGTCAAAAGCGCCAAAGACCGTAGACACATTTACCCCAACCTTCTCAAAAACTCGACCACGCATGATCGATGTCTCGCCGCCACCGCCTCCGTCTCGTTTCCAAGCCTTTCTCTCAAATTTTCCTGGAGCCAAACTAGCGTTAGGACCTCCTACCAAGGCAGCCTCAATCGACTCAAACTCACTACATAAGAGATCCCGCAACTCAATAAACCAATCTCGAGCAATCCTCTTACGCCCAGCTGCATCAGCTTCACTATCCCTTGAACTGGGGGAATCAAACTCATTCAACGGCAATTCTCCTGACCAAAAGTTAATTCGATAGGTTATTCCAAAGGCCCGTTTGACTAAAAGCCTCCCCTACTACTATTGCCGCGGCAACAACAACATTAAAAGATCTTCGTCCTTGCACCATCGGGATCCGCACTCGTGCGTCAGCCCGCCGGTGCACTTCTGGAGGAACCCCAGCAGTCTCACGACCCACCAGAAGAGTATCCGCTTGTCTATAGGAAAAATCTAGGTGGTTACTATCGGCCGAAGTAGTCAACAACACGATGCGACCATTGGCTTGAGGAGTGCCTGCCCGAAACAGAAGATAGTCGCTCCAAGAATTATGCATGCAAATACTAGCTAAATCAAAATAATCCATTGCAACACGGCGTAATTTTTTGTCGCTCATAACAAATCCCGCGGGGCCAATGAGATCGACCTCCACCCCAAGGACGGATGCCAGACGAAAAATAGCTCCGGCATTTGGAGCGATATCAGGCTGATATAAAGCAATACGCAATGCGAGCTACTCCTACTACGAGAATATATAAAGGAAACAACAATAACCGGTAACTAGTATAGACATTTTGTCGCATTTGGGGCACAACCTCGTGCAGCGGCATTGGCGAGAATATCACCAAAGAGAGGGGACTAAATGGCAAAATCACCCAAGCCTCATGATACTGCAGGACAAGCTGAAGGGGGGAATCGGCGAGATTTTTTGTATGTTGCCACAGGAACCTTAGGCGCAGTGGGGGTCGCAGCCGCATCATGGCCCTTTATCCACCAAATGAACCCATCAGCAGCGGTATTGGCCCTTGCCAGCACCGAGGTCGACCTTTCAGCTATCGAGCAAGGACAGGCTATCACCGTGATTTGGCGTGGGAAGCCAGTATTCATCAGACACCGGACTGCCAAAGAAATTTCTCAAGCCCAAGACACTAGCCTAGAAGCTCTTCCTGATCCGCAGGCCGACTCGGAGAGAGTTCAAAAGGCCGAGTGGCTGATATTGGTAGGGGTGTGCACCCATTTGGGCTGCGTCCCCCTAAGCCATACTGGCGAATACGAAGGTTGGTTCTGCCCGTGCCATGGCTCTCATTATGATACCTCAGGGAGAATCCGGAAAGGACCTGCACCGGCTAACTTGGCTGTTCCTGAGTATGTATTTATTGATGATTTGAAAGTAAGAATTGGCTAGGAAAAAATTCCAATGAGCAATATCTCCGCGGGTAAGAGGGCATTACAGTGGTTTGACTACAGACTGCCTATCTTCACATTTATTCATCACTCAACCGTCGGCTACCCGACCCCAAAAAACCTTAACTACTGGTGGAACTTCGGCTCACTGGCAGGGATTATTTTAGTTGTCCAGATTGTTACGGGAATAGTGTTAGCCATGCACTACACCCCACACGTTGATCACGCATTTGATAGCGTGGAAGCAATCATGCGAGACGTCAATTATGGTTGGCTTCTTAGATATATCCATGCGAATGGCGCCTCTGCATTTTTTGCTGTGGTTTTCATACATATATTCCGGGGCCTCTATTTTGGGTCCTACAAGAGCCCCCGAGAGGTACTATGGTGGCTAGGCTTAATAATACTACTTATCATGATGGCCACGGCTTTTATGGGGTACGTCCTTCCATGGGGACAAATGAGCTTCTGGGGAGCCACAGTGATAACCAACTTATTTTCGGCTATACCCCTGGTTGGCGAAAGCATTACAACGTGGCTATGGGGTGGCTTCGCTGTGGGGAATGCAACTCTCAACCGTTTTTTTAGCCTACACTTTCTCTTGCCCTTCGTGCTTGTAGGAGTAGTGTTTTTGCACCTTTGGTCTCTGCACAAATTCGGCTCCAATAATCCAACGGGGATAGACACTAGAGGGCCCAAAGACACGGTCCCATTCCACCCCTACTACACCATCAAAGACCTTTTTGGCGTAGGGGTATTTTTGATTATATTTTCTGTTTTTATCTTCTATGCCCCAAATTACCTAGGCCATCCAGATAACTATATTAAAGCAAATCCCCTAGTAACTCCGGCACATATTGTTCCCGAATGGTACTTCCTACCGTTCTATGCGATCCTCCGCGCTGTTCCTGACATTTTGTTTGTGGACGCTAAACTTGCGGGCGTTATCGCAATGTTTGCCTCTATCTTACTTCTATTTGCGCTACCTTGGCTGGACAGTTCTCCTGTGCGAAGTGCTCGTTTTAGGCCCTGGTACAAACAATTCTTTTGGTTATTGGTGCTCGATGTCGTTGTACTGGGAGTTGCTGGCGCCAAACCGCCTGAAGGACTGTGGCTAGTTCTAGGACGCCTAGCTACAGCTTACTATTTTATCCACTTTCTAATCCTACTACCTCTGCTTGGTCGCATTGAGCCAACAAAACCCTTACCTCGTAGCATTGGCGATCCTGTTTTAAATAGCAGCCCACCCAGAGAATCGGAGACCGGATCATGATTGCCTCTAGGAATTGGTTTAACCTGGGCCTTTCATTAATTGCCTGCAACTTGTTGGCCCTCCATTATGCTGTGGCCGCAGGAAATGAAACCCCTCTTCCAAAACAAACTTGGTCTTTTTCAGGAATATTTGGCAGTTTTGATAACTCTTCGATCCAGCGAGGCTTACAGGTTTACCTTGAAGTTTGTGCAAACTGCCACGGTTTACAGTATGTAGCCTACCGCAACTTGTCAGAGGTCGGATACGGGGAAGAACAAATTAAGTCTATTGCCGCTCAGTATGAGATAGAAGACGGCCCCGACTCTGAAGGAGCTATGTTTACACGCCCAGGCCGACCTTCCGACTATTTTGCCAACCCCTATGCGAATGACGAAGAAGCTGCATACATGAATAATGGAGCCATGCCACCAGACCTCTCACTAATCTATAAGGCCCGTCCAGGAGGGGCAGATTACATTTATGCCGTATTGACCGGATATGAAGAAGACAATCAACATGAAATCCCAGATGGCCTCTACTTCAATACATTTTTCCCAGGCCAAGCTATCGCTATGCCCCAACCGCTATACGGAGACGATGTCGAGTATCAAGACGGGACTGAACCCACGATAGAACAACAAGCGAAAGATGTTACTTCATTTCTAGCCTGGGCCGCAGAACCAAACCTTAATGCCCGCAAAAAGATGGGCCTAAAGGTTATCTTGTTTCTAATTGCGCTAACTGCACTTCTTTACGCG
>CACETT010000042.1 GCA_902562525.1 uncultured Alphaproteobacteria bacterium | reverse complement strand
CGCTCTGGCGCTTTCTTCTGTTAAGCCGATGCTGGCCACTTGTGGGCGGGAATAAGTACAGCCTGGAACTTGGTTATAATCCAGCGGCTTGACATTTTGTGATCCTGCTATTCTTTCAACGCACACAATTGCTTCGTGGCTTGCCTTATGTGCGAGCCATGGAGGACCAGCTACGTCCCCAATAGCATATATATGACTTTCCGATGTTTCCATCCATTGATTAACCTCAATATGCCCTTTAACTTTTCGTATCTTTGTATTCTCCAGGCCCAGACCATCAATATTTGCTGCTATTCCTATCGCCGCAATAGCTTTCTCAGCCTCGATGGCAATTTTAGTGCCATCTTTTTTTTCTACGAGAATTGATAAGACACCGTTAGTACTTCCAATAGATTTTACAGTAGATGAAGTGTGAATTGTAATTCCATTTTTCGCGAATTTCTCTGCGACAAAAGCCGAAATCTCGGTGTCTTCCGCAGGGAGAACCGAGCTAAGGGATTCGATCAGAGTTACGGAAGCACCCATGTCTCTGTAGAAACTGGCAAATTCAACGCCGATAGCTCCAGATCCGATTACAACTATGGATCCCGGAATAGCCTCCGGAATCATTGCCTCCTTATATGTCCAGATATTTGGGTCATTTTCAGGTGCAGACGATAATAATCTAGGGTGTGCCCCTGTCGAAATGATAATATCCTTTGCATTTATTTTAAAACTTTCCGCTTTATTGGTTACAGAGACTACACCAGGGACACAGATTTCCCCGGATCCCATGAATATAGTGACCTTATTCTTTTTCAGGAGGTATTGAACTCCTTTACTTAATTTATTCGCTATCAATCGAGATCGATCGACCACGCTGCCTGCATCATATTTGACATTATTGGCAGAAAACCCGAACTCATCCAATCGGGACATCAGGTTATTTATCTCAGCACTTCGCAGCAAAGCTTTGCTGGGAATACAGCCCCAATTCAAGCAAATTCCTCCCAGGTGTTCTCTCTCTATAATCGCAGTTTTCAAGCCCAACTGGGCGGCGCGAATGGCTGCTACATACCCGCCAGGACCGGCTCCAATAACAACGATGTCAAATTCCTCGGCGCTCATTTAGAGCATCATAGTTAATGGGTTTTCTATTAAGCTTTTGATGGCTCCCATTAATTCAGCGCCAGTGGCGCCATTGATAACCCTATGATCACACGAAAGGGTGCAATCGACACTGTTTGCTATTGCAATTGCAGAATTTCTAACCACCGGTTTTTCTGTGGATGCGCCAATTGCCAAAATTCCGGCTTGCGGAGGATTAATAACGGCAGCAAATTCTCTGATGCCATACATACCAAGATTTGAAATTGAAAATGTACCTCCTTGATATTGCTCTGGTAATAACTCCCCAGTTCTTGCTTTTTTTGCAAGCTCTTTCATCTCTTTAGAAATAGAGGCTAATCCTTTGTTTCCAGCGTCTCTCACTACAGGCGTAAGGAGACCTCCTGAAACGGCAACAGCAACGGCCAGATCCACTCGCTCGTAATAGATTGTTTCTTCGGGGCCCCAACTGGCATTAGCTGCGGGCAATGATTTAAGAGCCAAAGCGGTAGCACGGATAAAAAAATCATTTATGGAAAGAGAGAGATTTTCTTCATTATTAAGTTGAGCCCGAACATCAAGTAATTTATCCACTTCAATCCCTATTGTCATATAAAAATGGGGAATTGTAGACTTAGATTCGGTAAGCCTCTGCGCTATTATCTTTCGCATACTAGTATTACTGGTGGTATGGAAGGGGTTCTCCATAACTACAAATCCTTGAGGCTCATCCATGGTTGCCTTGGATGTTTTCTCGAAGAGAATTGGCTGTCGAAAATTTTTATTCACCGCATCAAGCACGTCCTTTTTTACAATGCGGCCTTTTGGACCTGTTCCCGTAATAGTAGAGAGGTCTAGATTCTCCTGAGAGGCCATCTTTTTTGCTAGCGGGCTAGCCAGAATTCTTTCTTTGGCGTCTATATTATGGCTGGTCTGAACGTCCCTAGTACTCCGTTCCACATTTTCTTCTCTTTTACTGGTTACTACAGGTTGAACAAGCTCACTCTCCGGTGCGGACCTTGAAGAATCACTTTCTACTTCGTTTGCTGTACCTTCTTCCGCGATGATCCCTATAGGGGTATTTATGGGAATGCCCTCCGTTCCCTCAGGGATCAATATGCTTTGCAGGGTTCCATCGTCGATCGCTTCTATCTCCATCGTCGCCTTATCAGTTTCTACTTCTGCAATCACATCTCCCGCCCTAACGCTTTCTCCTTCTTTAATCAACCATTTAGCCAAGGTGCCCTCTGTCATGGTAGGAGACAAAGCTGGAAGCAATACTTCAACTGCCATAATCGTATCTCCCAATAGAATAAGTACCTTCACTGTTTTTGGAAGCATTTTCATAGATGCTATTCATTTCATACTCCCAATAGCGTTAATAATTTTATTTTCGTTTGGTAGGGCCATTTCCTCCAAGTTAGCAGCATACGGCAGTGGAACTTCTTTTGAGGTCACCCGCATAACAGGAGCGTCAAGGTAATCGAAGGCCTCGTCCTGTACCCGGAAAGCTATTTCTGCTGCAATGCTCATTGAAGGCCAGCCCTCATCAACTATAAGCAGCCGGTTTGTCTTTTTTACTGATTTAACAATTGTTTTCATATCAAGAGGCCGCAGGCTCCGTAGATCGATAACCTCACATGAGGTGCCACTTTGGTCCAGAGTAATAGCGGCCTCGAGACACCATTCTACACCTCTGGAGAAGGATATTATAGTGACATCAGAACCGGGACGGAGGATTTTTGCCACACCTATTGCCTCCGGCTCAATTATTTCTTCCTCCAGTTTAAATCTTTTGCCATACAACAGCTCATTTTCCAAAAATATCACTGGGTCTGGATCTCTGATTGCAGCTTTAAGAAGACCCTTCGCATCGGATGCTGAGTAAGGTGCTAGAACTTTCAAACCCGGAACCTGGGCAAACCAACTAGAAAAATCCTGGGAGTGTTGCGCTGCCACACGCGCGGCGGAACCGTTAGGCCCTCTAAAGACGATTGGGCAAGTAACCCGTCCACCTGACATATAGCGGGTCTTTGCCGCTGAATTAATTAGGTGATCCATTGCTTGTAACGCAAAATTAAACGTCATGAACTCAACTATCGGTTTTAGCCCCATGAAAGCGGCACCTACCCCGACCCCAGCAAAACCAGCTTCCGTTATGGGGGTATCGATCACTCTCCTAGGTCCAAACTCGCTGAGAAGCCCCTGTGTAACCTTATATGCGCCGTCGTACTCTCCGACCTCTTCGCCCATCAAGAATACGTCATCGTCCCGCCTCATTTCCTCAGCCATAGCTTCATTAAGTGCTTGTCTTACGCTGATATCAATCATCTGTGATAGCCTGCGTAGCGTAGACATCGGTGTATAATTCAGACGAAGCCGGCTGCTCTGCTTCCCGTGCTATTTCTGCTGCATTTCTCACATCCAATCTAATTTTTTGGTCAATCTCTTTTAAATTTTCTGCTTTTAAAATGCCTCTTTCACTTATCACTTGCTCAAGCTGACTTATTGGATCGCGTGTTTCCCTTACCTCCTTAACTTCCTCCTTAGGTCTATATTTTGCTGGGTCTGAAATGGAATGTCCTCGATATCTATAAGTATTCATCTCAATTATCATTGGACCGTTACCTGCACGTACAAAGGAGGCGGCTTCAAGGGCAGAATCTCTCACCGCCAAAACATTCATTCCGTCGCATTGGATCCCAGGTATGCCCAGCCCCTCCCCGTGCCGAAAAAACTCTGTTTGGGCAGCCGCTCGGGCGGTAGAAGTGCCCATGCCATATTGGTTGTTCTCGATGATATAGACAATTGGGAGCTTCCATAATGCGGCCATATTGTAGCTCTCGTAGACTTGGCCCTGATTAGCTGCTCCGTCGCCAAGGAAGGTGAAACAAACATTGGACAGCCGGCGATATTTTAACGAAAGCGCGATACCGGTTCCGATGGGAACTTGAGCTCCAACAATGCCATGACCTCCATAAAAACCATTTTCTGGCGAGAACATGTGCATGGAGCCGCCTTTACCTTTAGAGCTTCCCGAAGCCTTTCCAGCTAACTCCGACAAAACTCTTCCTATTTCTTCCCCTCTTGCAAGCATATGTCCATGGCAGCGATAGCTGGTTATCATAGGATCTTGACGGCTTATCGCATTTTCAACCCCTACTACGACGGCCTCCTGGCCAACATACAAATGTAAAAAACCACCTATGAGACCCATTCCGTAAAGTTGCCCTACTCGTTCTTCAAACCGACGAATTAACAACATTTCGCTATAGTACTTGATGAGCTCGTCATTGCTTGCCATCAAGCTGGGACTGCTTTGGGTAAGCTTAGGCCGGGGGTTCTCAGTAGCCATCTGTTCCTTATCGCTCAGTAACCTTCGCCAGAATGTAATGGCAAAATTCTAAAATCCTTATATACCACGGGCAAGCACTGAAAGGTTGCAGAAAGTTTACCTCCACCCTTCCAAACAGATCATACCATAAGGCGCTGTTAGCCGAATACCGCTAGTTGAGAATACTTAATTTCAAGTTAGGTTACTCATAAAATACCACTAACTCGTCATTTCTCCCGTAGTTCAGGACTATACGGGAGCGTTCTACTAGCATGTCTAAATCAATTGTATCGGATCTCAAAAGAGAGACTTGGTGCTCTAATTGTTTACGTTTCTCGGTTTTAAAAGCCAAAATTTCAGTTGTGTCTTGAAGTTCCTTTGAGATCAAGAGATAGGAAATAGCCCCATTTTCACCCTGTATGAGGTGGTATCCCAAGTATACAGCCATACCTCCTAGGGCTATGGTACGCAAAGATCCCAATAAGTACTTTGATATTATTTTTCGCATAGTCTGAACGCTTATTCTTGACGTTACTCCCCGAACTTTTCTTATACTGCGGAGTTTTCTTCCCCTGCATAGTGTCCACACATACCCAATTCCTCCTCAATACGCAAAAGTTGATTGTATTTAGCCACGCGGTCGGTTCGACTGACCGAGCCGGTCTTTATTTGCCCACTGTTAGTCGCCACAGCAAGGTCTGCAATAGTAGTGTCCTCAGTTTCGCCTGATCGATGAGACACGACAACTCGCATTTGAGCTGCTTGAGCCATTTCAATTGCCTCCAAGGTCTCAGTGAGAGTACCAATCTGATTCATCTTGATAAGCACAGCATTTGCTGCTCCTTGAGCAATGCCTCTCTTTATACGATTCGTATTAGTCACAAATAGATCATCGCCGACGATTTGAACCTTATCACCTAGCCGATCAGTTATTTTAGACCAACCATCCCAATCATCTTCTCCCAGCGGGTCTTCAATCGAAATTATTGGGAATGTGCGACACAGCTCTGCTTGATAATCAATAAATTGGTCTTGGGTAAACTCAGCATTCTCTCCAATCAAGCGGTACTTACCATTAACCACTAACTCTGTTGCAGCCACATCGAGAGCCAATCCAACATCTGAACCTGGATTAAGACCAGCGCCTGTAATGGCATGCATGATCAAGTCCAGACATTCTGAATTACTTTTTAGTTTCGGTGCAAAACCTCCTTCATCGCCAACGGCTGTAATATAACCTTTGCTCTCTAAGTCGCGCTTAAGCAATTGGAAAATCTCTACACCCCATCTAAGAGCTTCCGAGAAAGAAGAGGCGCCGATTGGCACGATCATAAATTCTTGAATATCAAGAGAATTATTAGCATGCATACCCCCGTTTATAATATTCATCATCGGGATGGGTAATTTTTGAGCCCTAATACCTCCAAGGTAACGGTAGAGCGGTTGGCCGCTTGCCTTGGCTGCAACTTTGGCAATGGCTATACTCACAGCGAGGACTGCATTTGCTCCCAGCCGCTCTTTATTGGATGTACCGTCTAACTCAATAAGTAGCCTATCTAAACGCTTCTGTTCCAGTGCATCTCTTCCAATTAACGCATCCGCTATTTCGCCATTCACAGCGGCGACTGCCTTGAGCACTCCCATACCGTGAAAAAAATTTTGTTCGCCGTCTCTTAATTCTATAGCTTCATAGCTCCCGGTCGATGCACCAGAAGGAGCGGAACCCTTTTCTCTTTCCCCACTCTCTAATTGCACCTCTGCTTCCACCGTTGGGTTTCCTCGACAATCTAAAATTTGCCGGGCATTCAGTCGTGTGATGGTTGTCATAGCACTCACTTCCCTAATCTATAGAGAGTATCTTTGGTTATACGATCTATAGCAATCAAACTGGATAGTAATTTCTCCAGGTTTTTCAGAGGCACCATGTTTGGACCATCGGAAGGGGCATTGTCTGGGTCTTCATGTGTCTCAATAAAGATAGCCGCAACCCCAGCGGCTACAGCTGCGCGAGCTAGTAACGGCACGTACTGGCGCTCGCCGCCACTTCGGTCGCCCTTCCCTCCTGGTTGTTGTACTGAATGAGTGGCATCAAACACTACGGGGTAGCCCTGTTCAGAAAGAACCGAAAGTGACCGCATGTCTGAAACCAAAGTGTTGTAGCCAAAACTGGCCCCGCGTTCGCATAAAAGAATTTTTTCATTACCAGTCTGTGCTATTTTTTGAGCAACACTCTTCATGTCCCACGGTGCGAGAAATTGTCCCTTTTTTACGTTGACCACTCGTTGAGTGCGTGCCGCAGCTATCAGGAGATCAGTCTGGCGACATAGAAAGGCGGGAATCTGGAGCACATCAACCACTTCGGCAACAGGGCTACACTGCTCTGCTGTATGGACATCTGTTAAAACAGGGCAATTAAATTTTGCTCGAAGGTCAGCGAGAATGGGTAAACCTAATTCCATCCCTAGGCCTCTGGAAGAATCAAGGCTAGTTCTGTTTCCTTTATCAAAGGATGTTTTATAAACAAATCCAAGCCCAAGCTTAGAAGTCATTTCCACAAGAGCGTGGCACATTTCAACAGCGTGCTCTTTGCTTTCCAAAGCACATGGACCAGCTATCAGGATAAACTCTAAGTCATTTCCTACAGCTGTCTTTCCAATTTTAATATGTTTGTGTTTATTTATCATTTCAATTTAACTCTCTCAAACTAAACGAGATTTTTTCATTGCAGCTTCTACAAACGATGAAAATAACGGATGAGGCTCAAAGGGCTTAGATTTCAATTCGGGATGGAACTGCACTCCCACAAACCAAGGGTGATCAGGAATTTCTACAGCCTCTGGAAGAAGGCCATCAGGTGAGGATGCTGAAAAAAACAGTCCAGCCTCGTTGAGTAAGTTTTCGTACTTTGGATTTACTTCGTAACGATGCCTATGCCGTTCAGTTATATCAGAACGATTGTATATGTCTGCCAGTAACGTCCGATCCTTGACTAGCGCTTGGTAAGCTCCCAACCGCATTGTTCCTCCCAAGTCATCATCCGTACCGCGTAATTCTATATTGCCATCCTCTTTTACCCATTCACTCAATAATGCAATTACTGGTTCAGTTGTTGGCCCAAACTCTGTTGAGGAGGCGTTTTTGATTCCTGCAACATTTCGGGCGACCTCAAGGACTGCAAGCTGCATTCCAAAACAAATACCGAAGTAGGGAAGTTTCCGTTCACGTGCAAACTGAATGGCCGCGATCTTACCGTCAATACCTCTCTCCCCAAATCCCCCCGGCACCAAAACTCCATGGACACTTTCAAGTACGTGGAGTTTCTTTTCATCTTCTAAAATTTCAGAGTCCAACCATTCAACCTTGACTTTTAACCTGTTCTTAAAACCTCCATGGGTCAGAGCTTCAGACAGGGAAATGTATGCATCCCGGAGACCCGTGTATTTTCCTACAACCGCGATGGTCACTTCACCATCGGGATTCCGTAGGCATTCATTTACCTTTTTCCAGGGATTAACATTGATGGATGATTCAAATCCTAATCCAAATCGCTTGAGCACTTGGCTGTCCAGACCTACTGAATGATAGTTTTCAGGAACCTCGTATATAGAAGCAACGTCAACAGCTGCAATAACATCGTCTTTTCCGACATTACAAAATAAGGCAATCTTATTTCGTTCGGAATCAGGAATAACCTGGGCACACCGGCAGAGCAAAATATCTGCCTGTATTCCCAAGCTTCTCAATTCCTTTACAGAATGTTGGGTTGGTTTAGTTTTAAGTTCTCCCGCGGAGGCGATATAAGGAATTAGCGTTAAATGGAGAAATAAAGTAAATTCCGATCCAAGGTCATTTCGCAGCTGTCTAATTGCTTCGAGAAATGGCTGACTCTCTATATCCCCAACAGTGCCCCCAATTTCACATAACAGAAAATCAACATCGCCTGTATCAGACGTAATCATTCTCTTTATTTCATCGGTGACGTGAGGGATGACCTGGACAGTGCCTCCCAAATAGTCTCCTTTTCTCTCATTAGCTATAACATTGGAATAAATACGACCCGCCGTTGCATTGTCACTTTGGCGTGCGGATACACCTGTAAATCTCTCATAATGACCTAAGTCGAGATCAGTCTCCGCCCCATCATCTGTGACAAACACCTCTCCATGTTGGTACGGGCTCATGGTGCCGGGATCAACATTCAGGTAGGGATCAAATTTGCGCAAGCGGACGGAATAGCCACGCGCCTGGAGCAATGCAGCCAGGGAAGCTGATGCGAGCCCTTTCCCAAGAGAAGATACCACGCCGCCGGTCACAAAAATGAATCGCGTCATGGAGCAATAGGATAACCTATTGTGGTGCCTTTACCAATAAAAACTACCTAATAAGTAATTTTTAGTTCATTCCTCAATCGGCGCCGCCGGTCCCTCATCTGGGATTTCGTATTCAATGGAATTTCCATCTATATCCCCAGTTACATCCAAAATTGATGGAGATTGGGAGTTTCTTGCTGCCAAAATAGCAAGTAAGAGGCTAGTGATGATAAAACAGGTCGCTATAATTGTTGTTGTCCGGGTCAGCAAATTTGCTGATTCCCGGCCAGAGAGCAAATTTCCAAATCCGCCACCGCCACCATCACCCCCGCCCAGTCCTCCCAGAGCACCTCCATCACTTCGTTGAAGCAGGATCACCGTCACGAGTGCTACTGCAAGTATCAAATGTATAACAAGAAATACCGTAGTCATTTATTTCTCCTGGCAGAAAAAGCCCACTTATCGGCGGGTGGCATTGAATTTTTCCAACGGATCATTTTAGTAGGCCAAACAGATATCGCAGAACGTACCTCCTTTTAGGCTGGCTCCACCGACAAGGCAACCATCCACGTTCGGAATTCGAATTATTTCCCCTACATTTTGCGGATTGACCGAACCTCCATACAGAAGACGAACAGATTCGTAGCCCCGGGCGCATTTAGTTTGAAGAGATTGGCGAATAGTAAGGTGTATCTGGGCAATTTGAGCCGTTGTTGGTATTTTTCCAGTCCCAATTGCCCAAATGGGCTCATAAGCAACTACCAACTCTGACGGTTCCACTCCGGTAGGCAGCGAGCGGCTAATTTGTGTTTGAACAGCTTTTTGCGCTCTCCCTTCCTGCCGTTCATTTAGGCTTTCTCCAACACAAACAATGGGTATTAGCCCCTCGTGAATAGCCTGCGCCGCCTTACGTTTAATTATTACGTTGCTCTCTTGAAGTCTTGTGCGCCTTTCTGAATGCCCCAACACAACATACCGACAACCCAGATCGGAGAGCATTCTTGGGGAAATATCACCTGTATATGCCCCTACTCCATATTCAGAACAGTCCTGAGCACCAAGATATAAGTATTTGTTTTTATTTAATAATTTCCCCACATGTTGCAGCAAGGTAAATGGTGGGCAAATCACAATTTCACACTTTGGAGCATTAGCGGATAAGCCAGCCTTTAGGTCCGTTAAGAGTTCCTCGGCGCTACCAATGTCGCCATTCATTTTCCAATTTCCGGCAACTAAGGGTAATTGCTTTAATTGTTTTTTCATATAAACAGCACCTTTTAAAGTTACATACCCGCGGGGCCAGGGGTTAGAAAATAATCGAGGTTTGATACCTACATATTGACTGTTGCCCAAATCATCGAGATTCTTATCATGTAAAGGATCGCCTTAACACGAGCTTTTTGGCTAAAAAGAGGATTCAACCAGCGAACCACAATGTTACAAAATTTGTTTTCTAATCTCAAATCCCTGACAATTAAACTTTTTCTGGGACTAATTGCACTTAGCTTCGCAGTCTGGGGCGTTGGTGACATCTTCCAGGGTGGCAGTGATCCTATAATTGCTACCATAGGGAACACCGAAATCACAGCCTCCCAGGTCGCTCAAACTTATAATCGTGAATTGGAGCAGCTCCGACGTTTAACAAATGGGCAAATTGATGCGGAGCAGGCTAGAGCTCTGGGTATAGTTGAAAACACACTTCAACAACTGATCAGTAAAGGTGCAATTGATCAACAAACCAGAGAATTTGGAATGGCTGCATCGGACGAGATTGTTGCTAAAGAAATTAAAAAGTCAGCAAATTTTCATAATGAATTGGGTCAATTCGACAAGGCAATTTTCCAATACTCAATAGCCCAGAGTGGCATGACTGAGGATAATTTTATTGAGGCCGTAAGAAACGATATTGTGCGAGATCAGCTGGTAGGCAGTCTCCTGGTTGGTGCCCACCCTCCAACAAGGCTTTCTCAGATTTTGTACAAGCACGCAAAAGAAAAACGGTCCGCCACCTTTGTAATAATTGGCCAAGAGGAAGTGGGTAAAGCACCTGAGCCATCTGCCAGTGAAATTTATGATTTTTATACAGAGAACCCCCAAGAGTTTACTTCAGAACCCTACCGGTCAGCGAGTTATGTTGAGCTTCGGCCATCTGATTTCACAACAGAAATACAGATCCCTGAGGAAACACTGCTATCTGAGTACGAATATCAAATTGATCGCTTCACCGCGGAA
>CACETT010000041.1 GCA_902562525.1 uncultured Alphaproteobacteria bacterium | reverse complement strand
AACACACCCTCTGTCGCGTATTCCGGTGAGCTTTGGGCTCTTCATAGATAAGCCAGGAGTAAACTGGCGCTATCGATCTGAACCTGAAGAAGGTACAGCCAACCGCGTCATTCCCGTTCCCAGAGGGAAAATGGTTGGTGGTTCGAGTGCCATCAACGGGTTGGTCTATGTTCGCGGTCAAACCCTAGACTACGACACTTGGGGGCAGCTTGGAAATCGCAGCTGGACGTGGGAAAGAGTTTCCAAAGTTTTCCAGAGAATGGAAAACTTTGACGGTGGCGACGATGAAGTACGCGGGCGAAATGGCCCCTTAGGCATATCCGAAGTGCCCGACCAAAACCCACTGTATGACGCATTAATTTCTGCCGCCCAGTCCGCAGGATACCCCCATACCTCTGATTATAATGGTTTAGACCAAGAAGGAGTGGGGAAAACCCAGGCAACCATACAAGCTGGCCGGAGAATGAGTGCAGCCCGCTGCTATCTAGAACCGGCAAGCCGGCGCCCTAACTTGGAAATCGTAACTGAAGCCATGACCCAACATTTGACTCTTGAAGGAAAACGATGCACCGGAGTCGTGTACAGAAAGAATGGAAAGGACTACACAGGGAAATGCAACCGAGAAGTTATTCTTTCTGCAGGAGCCGTCTCTTCGCCCCAAATACTGGAATTATCTGGCATAGGTGACCCCGAAATTCTAAAAAAATATGGCATCACAGTGCGACACGAACTCCGCTCTGTTGGAGAAAATTTTCGCGATCATATCGCATCCCGAATAAACTGGAAAGTAACCATGCCAGGGGTTAGCTACAACGAGAAGGCCCGCGGCCTCGGGCTGATAGGACAAATGCTCCAATATGCCACCACCGGGGGAGGTTTCTTCAGTCTTCCCTCCACACCAGTTGTTGCCTTTGTTAAAACAAGACCAGAAATGGAAACACCGGATCTGCAACTCAGCTTCTTCCCCTATGCGGTGGAAAACCCAAAAAAGCGGAAATTATATAAGTTTCCAGGAATGACTTTTATCTGCTATCAGCTTCGCCCGGAAAGTTTAGGCTCCATCCACATACGTTCGAATAAACCGGATGAGCAGCCCGCTATTCGCTTTAATTTTCTCCATGATCCAATAGACCTTCGAGCCATGATCGACGGTGTTAATATAATGAGAAATATCGTGGGTTCTTCCCCCATGGACCCCTACCGAGGGGAAGAATTTAAACCCGGCAAAGAAATTGCAGGAGACACGGCGATAGAGAACTGGCTGCGCGACACAGGGGAAACCGCTTATCACCCCATGGGAACATGCCGTATGGGTTCTAGCCCCAATGCAGTGGTCGACGATAAACTAAAAGTTTATGGCCTTGAGGGATTGCGTGTAGCTGATGCATCTATTTTTCCAACGATGCCTTCCGGAAACACAAACGCTGCCGCCATTATGGTAGGAGAACGGGCCTCTGATTTAATTAAAGAAGGATAATACATTCAGCAAGGGTCGCATAAATAGCTTTGATAGCTATGTTTCAGCCCAACTCCGAATCTATCGCCACGTCCCGAGCTGCTATGAGAATTGAAGTTCCTGATATCCAGAGGATGCGATTCCCCTACAGCGTTTCCGATAAGCAGGCCAAATGCCATCATAACGGACGAACACACGCCTTTGTTTACCCTCCACGTTGGAATTAACTCCACTCATCCACGAATCAACTTCGTTTATAAGAAGTTCCTTACCACTCTCTTCGACGTGGTTGCTCCAATCCTCCGCAGCGTCTAGTCGCGGCTCTACCCGTGTTAAGCCTTTTCCATCAACATGTTTAATAAGCGCCGTCACCCATTCAACGTTAAATTCAGCCAGCCGAGTATGATTAGCGAAAAGGACCTGCGGCCCTGGGATCATAAAAAAATTCGGAAAATCCGGGACCTGAACCCCGAGGAAAGTAACAATTTTGCTACGCCAACTCTCTCTAAGACGTCGGCCATTGACACCCCGGATATCAATTCGATCGAAGCTACCAGTAATAGCGTCAAAGCCAGTTGCGTAGACTATTGTATCAAATTCATACTCACGATCTGTGGTTTTTATTCCCTTTTTCGTGACGCATTCAAACGGCGTTTCCGAAAGGCTCACCAATCTTACGTTCGACTGATTATATACTTCATAATAGAAAGTTTCCTGTGGGACGCGTTTTGTGCCGAATCCGTGATCTTTGGGAATTAACAACTCTGCTGTTTTCTCATCAACTACACGGTCCCGAATTTTTCTGGCCACAAAGTCCGACAAAAGCCTATTCGCTTCCCTATCAATATAGACGTCCTTAAAGTTACCGAGCCACATGGAGAAACCAGGCTTGGCATATTGCTCCTCCCAAAATTTTTCCCGCTCTTCTTCCGTCACATCTAAAGCATTACGGTCTTCCGTTGTGTGAACGAACCCGCCACCTGACGCTCCACAAGCCTGGAATATATGAGGATAGTTTTTCCTAATCTCCTGCATCTCCGATTTGCTAATCTCTTTGTTGTGCAAGGGAGTGCACCAATTAGGATTTCTCTGAAACACCGTCAAGCTTTTAGCCGTCTTAGAAATCTCCTGAATCATCTGTACCCCGGAAGCCCCCGTACCTACAACTGCAACATCTTTACAAGAGAATGTCACTTCCTCCTTTGGCCAAAGGCCTGTGTGAAACCATTCGCCCGAAAATTTCGCGATATTTTCAATATTGGGGAGGGTTGGAGCCGACAGATGACCAATGCTCATGATTAGAAACCGACAACGAAACTGTGCCCCACCTTCTACAGTAATTTCCCAGCATGAATGTTCCTCATCGAACACAGTCGAGGCAACCCGGCTTGAAAATTGAATATCTTTACGAAGGTCAAACTTGTCCGCAACGAATTGAAGATATCGCTCCGTCTGGGGTTGGGCAGAAAAATGCTCTGTCCAATCCCACTCATTTAATAACTCTTGAGAAAATGAATAGGAGTAGGAGTAACTTTCCGAATCAAAGCGACACCCAGGATACCGGTTCCAATACCATGTACCCCCAACATCACTACCGGCCTCAAGCACCCGGACCCGAAAACCTAGTTTCCGAAGACAGTGTAATTGATAGAGGCCAGTCACACCGGCGCCAACCACTACCACATCATAATCTAGATCCCGATAGCCCGGCATCCTCTCTCCCCTAAGCTTCCCGACACATGAAGTTAACTTGGCATCCAGGCCCTATCAGCAATCCCCTCGATGTGGGTCTTCACATCCACAACAGCTGGTTTACCGGCGTTCAAAGCTTGTTCCAGAGCACCTTCCAACTCGCTAGGTTTATTTACGGTTACCCCAAAACAGTCCATGGATTCTGCCATTCGAACAAAATCCTGGTCAGGGAATACCCAGTGAGCATCCGATTCTGAGGAGCGCTGCCCATAGATTCCCTCAACGCCACCCTGCTCCTGATTTAAGGAATGATTGTTATTTATCAAAGTGACCGTATTAATTCCTGTTTTCCTCGCCGTATCTAATTCCGTCATGTGATACCAAACGCCTCCGTCCCCTGTCCAACAAATGACTGGCCTATCGGGAGCTGCGCATTTAGCGCCCATGGCTGCTGGCAGGGCCCAACCAAGCGAGCCAGCCGCACGAAGAAAACTCTGCTCGGGTTTCTTCAAATCGATCATCTGTGCACACCAAACACCTGCGTGGCCCGTATCTGAAACCAGTATGGCGTCGTCAGGGAGGGAGTTGCTTAATTCTTTGCAAAGCCTTTCCGGCCTCATTGGCAATACATCTGAATTGTAATGCTCGCTGGAATCATCCTTATACCCTTGAACCAACTCTCCAACCTTGGCCAACCACTCCACTTTTCCCGGGCTGGAATCGGCCTGCGCGGTCATAACTCGGAGTGTTTCCCGCACATCTCCCTGCAAGCCAACCTTTACATGGTAATTACGGCCAATCTCTTCACCATTGAGATCTAATTGGATTACATTAGTCCCTTGAGATGGAATCTGATAACCATTGGTAACCTGTCCCCCTGCCTGACTACCTATGAAGAAGACTAAATCCGCTTGGGAGACCACCTTATTAGCACATGCCCGGGAATAGGAACCGGGCGTTCCTACAGCAAGAGGATGATCCCAGGGAAACATTGCCTTGGCATTGAGAGATGCGGCTACAGGAATAGACACTTTTTCAGCAAACTCGATTAACTCAGTCCGTGCTCCTGAAGAGGTCACTCCACCTCCCGCTACAATGATTGGCCGCTCGGCACGGCTTAAAACTTCCAGAGCGTCGGAGATTGACCTCAAATCTGCTGTGGGGCGGAAGGCAGGAATTTGACCAAACGGCTCCTCCACACAAACTTCAATATCCGCCTCTTGGTCAATAACCACCTGGCCCGCAATCCCCTCCAAATCGATATGGGTAGGAGCAGGAGTACCCGTTGTCGCAGCACGAAATGCCTGTCGTAAATACACTGGGAAATCTTCTGTCTTGGAAACATACGCACTGTATTTCGTCACTGCAGAAAATGGACTGGTGTGGTTAACTTCCTGATACGCATGACGTTGTTGGTGGATTAGTGTTTCCCTCCCGGTGATAGCAATAACCGGAGAACAAGCGAGATAGGGATCCTGCAGACCGGCTGCCAAGTTTAGAGCTCCTACCGACTGCGCCATACAGAGGCTAGGCCCGCCACGCACTCTGGCATAGGCATCTGCCATATACACAGCTGCCTTCTCACTGTGAGCCTGAATCCCCTTCCCACCAAGTGCTTCCAACTCCATGATTACTCTTGGCCCAATGTACGGCATCCAAAAAATGTGGTTAATGCCATAGCCTAGCGCCGTCTCAGCTAAAAACCTCCCACCCGTCATCTTCGTCATAACCGTCCTATCTCCCTCTACGAAAACCTAAAATTTTGAACGCGTAAACATAAGCCCTTAGCTCCCTAAATGCACTGAGAATGTGCCCTCGAACGCTGCTAGTCATATAAATTGTGCAACACGGAGAGTGGCGTAGCCGCTTGCAGACCGGCGTCAACGGGTAGAACTACCCCTGAAATCCACCTAGATTCGTTGCTAGCCAAAAACACCGCTGCCCAAGCGAAGTCCCATGCTGTGCCCTCGGTTCCCAAGGGTCCTGCACGCTTTCGCATATCACGCAAATCTCTGGGAATTTGTTCCACAAATGGCCCATGAAGGTGACCCGGTGCAATGCAATTTACCCGAATATTTTCCCGTCCGTGATGTACTGCCATAGTCCGCGTGAGTTGAATAACGCCGGCCTTCGCAACAGAGTAAGGAACATTTTTACTCGCTCCTGCTCGGTAACCGTCGATGGAAGACACGTGAATGATAGAACCCCCACCTGAATCCGCCATAGCCGGAACCGCATATTTACTCATAAACGCCGCACTTTTAAGATTTCGATCCAAAGATTCGTTCCATAGATTATCTGTAACTTCTGTAACGTCTCCTCCACCAGGACCGCCGACATTGTTTAAAAGTATATCGAGCGAACCGAACTTCTCTTTGCAGGAATCAACGACAGTTTTGCAGTCACTATCTTTGGTCACGTCTGCTTGGCGCACAAATGCGGTCCCGCCGTCTGCCTCTATCATTGCTTTTGTTTCAGCAGCACTCTCCTCGTTCCAATCTACCAGAAATACTCGAGCTCCCGCCTGAGCAAATAAAATAGCACTAGCTCTACCCGTTCCAATAATATCGCCCCGCTGCCCAGCGCCAGATACCAACGCCACCTTTCCTTCTAGCCTCTTATTCCCCACTGGGTTACCTCCTTGACCTAATCTCTGGAACAACTCCTTGCGTTTACCGACAAACTATATGTAGCTCGACATAGATTACAGGCCTACATTTTATTTAATACTTAATGTAAACATAACCTTTGGAACTCCAACATCCTTGGGGCAAACAATGACTTTTTAGGAATTGCTGTATGGGTCGAGAGTACGCCGGCGACGTTACACCGAAAAGGGCATGGGAAATTTTACAATCAAAAGCCGATAGCTATTTGGTAGACTGCCGCACGACTGCCGAGTGGACTTTCGTTGGAATCCCTGACCTTTCCCTACTAAATAAAGAGCCTTACCTCATTGAATGGACAAGATTTGCTGATGGATCTCAGAATTCACATTTTGTGGATCAAGTGCAGCAAAAAATTGCTGCCCGCAACGCTACCATTTTGTTTCTATGCCGCTCGGGCCATAGGTCTATGGCAGCCGCTGCCTCTATGGCAGCAGAAGGCTACTCAGACTGCTATAATATCCTTGAAGGTTTTGAAGGTAGTCCGGATCATAAAAATCACCGAAGCACCTTTGATGGGTGGAAGTTTGCCGAGCTACCATGGCAACAATCCTAAGGTCATACTATCGTTTTATAAATGCCAGCATCTACCGTATGCCAGCTTGAAGATGCCTAGTATTCTTTGATCCGCGGCGAGCTACAAAACTTTTATGCACATTTGGGTAAATGTAATGACTTTGCATTACCCCGGACTAAACCCCATGGTTCGACAATGATTGTACAAACCACCATCTTGCACAATTAGCCAATGTGCACCATTTTTATCTTCGCTGTGATGCGAGTGCATGCTTCCTGGAGGAGTAACTACAGTAGACCATGGCAACCAATCCATTCTCACTCCATCTACCATAGAATAACAGTTGGGACCGTTCACAATCAGCGATACAGCAACCGAATTGTGTCGATGGGGCGGCTGCGTTGCCCCTGCCCCCAATTGATTCATGGAAAGTGTAAGTGTTGGCGAAAGGCCCCTCCCTCGCTCCAGATTTTCAGAGGCAAGAATAACAGCGGACCCACCCTCACCGTATTCGCGACCAGCTAATCTCCCAAGCTCGCCTCCCATTTCATCGGCCGGAAAGTGAGTTGCCTTAACGAGAGAGGAACTAATTTGAGGTGGCGAGCAACGCTCAAAGGAAAATTGTGGTTCATTGCTAACTAACCAAAGTATGCTGTCCTCATCTCCGCTCGCAAAAGAAATAGGCACACCCCCAGGGAGACAAAACACATCACCCGCACTCCAGCCTATTTTGTCTTTGCCCTGGATAAGCCCTCCATGTCCTTTAATAACGAAACCAAAAATCGTGGAAGCGCATGGGTTATGAGTCAAAACATCCCCAGCCTGAATACGTGCATAGGCAGCCAATACCAAGGGAGTAGTTGCCGGAAAATCAACGTTCATGGCTTCACCTTGATCCACTAAAATAAGTTTTGTCCCAGTCCCCGGGTCAAACGCTTGGTCACGTTCCCCAACAAAGCCGGCTGCTGGAATAGGGGAAAGATCTGCTTTAAAAAATGCCCCGGCATCAAAATATCGCGCTCGCTGACTATACATAGTCTCACTACTTCCATTCTTAGCCGATGCTCGTTCTTGTCTCTCTGCTAATTCCGCCACCTATCTACCCCTTCTAAGAAAAAACAAAGCCTCTCACCTATAATAGGGTATATATGACCGGTGTAAATCAAGACAAAGTGAGAACCCCACCACACAATGATGATATCAGATGATAAAAAGAAGGCGCGCCGGGCGCTGGTGGCCGCAGTTATTGGCAACACCCTTGAGTGGTATGATTTCGCCGTCTACGGCTTTTTAGCCACTATTCTGGCGAATCACTTTTTCCCCGCCACCGATGAAGTAACCTCGCTTCTAAGAACTTTTGCTGCCTTTGGCGTTGGGTTTGCTGCCCGACCTATAGGTGGAATTATCTTCGGTCATCTTGCAGACCGGAAAGGTCGTAAATTTACTCTAGTATTGACTATTCAGTTGATGGCCGCTGCCACATTATTGATAGGCATCCTTCCAACCTATAGTCAAATCGGTTTGGCGGCTCCCATAATTCTAGTGTTAGCCCGGCTACTTCAAGGTTTTTCTGCTGGAGGTGAGTGGGGTGGAGGCACCGCCTTTATAGTCGAATGGGCCGGAAAAAATAAACGCGGTCTGACAGGAAGCCTGCAACAAATCAGTGTCGCTGCCGGGTTACTTTTGGGTTCCGGTTTTGCGGCTATCCTAAGCACGGCCCTAGATGAAACGAGTTTTGTAGAATGGGGATGGCGAATTCCGTTTTTATTAGGTGCCTTTATCGGGGTAGTAGGAATTTACATTCGGCGCAATGTTGATGAAAGTCCAGTCTTCGCGCAAACTACCTCTGCACCAAGTGCCGTCACGCAAAGCGATGAAACAATCCTCATACCGGCCCTACGTGCTTTCGGATTCACGATCCACTGGACTGTTGTCTACTATATCTTTCTAGCATACATGCCCACCTTTGCCATTCGGCATCTCAACTTAGAAAGAGCAGATGCGTTATGGTCTAACGCGGCTGGATTGCTAACCTTAATTATTCTGGCCCCTGTCACTGGATACTTTTCAGATAAATATGGAAGAAAGCCTTTCCTCATTGGATCATGCCTCGCTGTCGGTGTGGCCGTTTATCCAATCTTTAATTACCTTTTAACCAGCCCCACTTTGCTTTCACTTGTCTGTGTTCAGATATTCTTTGGCCTCCTCATTGCTCTCTATTCCGGCCCAGGGCCGGCGGCCATAGCCGAGCTATTTGATACAACCAAACGGGCTACTGGTATGTCTGTGGGCTATAGTTTGGCAGTCGCTATGTTCGGGGGATTTGCGCCCTTTATAGCCACCTGGTTGATTGACATCACCGATTCTCCTCTCTCACCAGCATTTTATGTATTATCGGCATCCTTCATAACTGCTTTAGTTATAATAAGGTTTCCAGAAACTGCACATCGCCCACTGAGATAAGATTAAGTTTACTACCATAGAGATAAAATTGACATAATATGGGAAAGGAAGGCACCGCATTTGCCGACCTCCTATATCAACAGGCGTTTTCTGTTGAGCTGACAATGTCCATAGCCGCCAAAAACCCAAAAGCTAGTGCCGGACCCAGCGTAATTCCAGGACCTGGATAATTCCCTTCCATAATGGATTTTGCATCAGCCCCACAAGCGTATAACCCCGGAATGAATTTACCGCTTTCGTCCATTACTCGCGAACTAGCGTCTGTGTTCACGCCGCCTGCAGCCGCAAGATCACCCACCTCAACCCGGACAGCAAAATATGGAGCTCGTTGGATGGGCGCCACGCATGGATTAGGCTTCTTCTGACTATCTCCTAAAAAACGCTCGTATGCATTCCCTCCTCGGCCAAATTGGGGGTCCAAGCCTTGCTCAGCCGAACCGTTGTAGCAAGAAACGGTGTCTTCTAAACTACCAGGCGGCAATTCTAACTTCTGTGTTAGGTCAGACAGGTCGGAGCCCTCCAACAAATATCCAATGGCCACTAGATATTTTTTATTCAAATTTTTAGGCTTTAGAGCCCCCAGACCATACTCCCAAACGAATCTTGAATCGGCGATAAGCCACGCAAATGCCTCTTCAGGACCACTTGTATTCTGGTGGGACAAGAGGGCGCGGCCGAACTCATGATAGGATACCGCCTCATTAACAAAACGCTCACCCCTGTTATCTACTGCTATAAGGCCGGGTTTAGCACGATCTGAAACTGTATGAGGAAATACCGCCAAGCTCCCGTCCGGACGCGTATATCGGGAAACCGGAGCTAAGAAAGCGTTCCCATCTCGCCCTTGAGAAAAGGTTCCACCAGCCGATTCCGCCAAATGGAGGCCATCCCCTAATGCTCCTGGAGCCGTTGCGCTATAATCCCCCATACCTTGTGCTAAGTACTTTTCTCTTAGCGTTAAATTTCCAGTAAAACCTCCCGTCGCCAAAACTACTCCTTGCCTTGCAGAAATAGTTTTACCTCCAAGCAGTTCAACGCCATCCACACGGCCAAACCCATCCCGGTGAAGATTGGAAACTTGTTCACCCATCCTGACTGTAATACCCGCCTCTAGCACGGATGCATATAAGCGGCCTGCTAAGGCATTGCCCAACACCAGATCAACGCCCCTTCCCCATCGAATTTTCTGATAGGCGTAACGACTCAGGAGCGCTCCAACCTTTCCGAACGAGCGGATAGAACGGAAGACATTCTGAAAATGGGAAAGGTCTTCGCGCGCAACCATCATGTCGGAAAACAACGCAAATTCGGGAAGTGGCAACCGGAGGTCCCTTAGATGAGCCCCTAAATGTGCCGAATTAAAGGGTTCGGGCTCCAGTACGCGACCTGAAAGGCTGGAGCCCTCCAATTCTTGGTAGTAATCTGGATATTTGGAAAGAGGCCTGAATTTGACAAGGGTATGACGCTCAAAATAATCGAGAGCCGTCGGAACCATGTTAAGGAATGCCGCCATGCGCGGGTCCCCTCGGGCCCCTGGAACCACCCCCTCCAAATACCTCGCCACATCCCCTGTTGAGTCCTTAAACCCTGCATTTTTTTGGGCCGAACTGGATAAGGGAGCCCACACCATGCCTCCCGACCAAGCTGTTGTACCACCAACGTGCTCTGTTTTCTCCAGCAAACATACTTTCAGGCCTTCCGTCGCCGCGACAACTGCAGCGGCCATTCCTCCTGCCCCAGCTCCTAATACTACGACATCAAACTCGTTTGAAGCTGTCACTATTTCTGATGTGCTGCCTAATCAAGATAGCCAAGGTCTCCCCAAACCTTATAGTTTTCCCGAAACTCGGTCAAAGAAGCTAAAACCTTTGCAAACTCAGGATCATTCGCCGCCTCTTCTACAACGACCTCTTCCCAAGCCGCTCGGAACACCTCGATAGTCTCATCAGGCCAACGGTGCAGCGTGACCCCTTGAGCCTGTAGCTCTTGAAGTGCCGGAAATTGAATAGCCTCTCCCTCAGCATAACTTTTTAACATGTTTGACCGACATGCCTCATTAATCACAGTCTGCTGCTGCTCAGAGAGGGTGTTCCAATTTGGCAAATTAATCATCAACTCACCCATGGTACTAGGCTGGTGCCAGCCTGGGAAATAGTAGTGCTTGGCAACTGCGTGGAAACCAAGATCGAGGTCAATCGCTGGAAGCGAGAACTCAGTTGCGTCAATAGTTCCCAGCTCGAGGGCGGGGAAAATATCACCGGCTGCTATTAGTTGGGTTGAAACCCCTATTTTTTCCATAACCTTTGCGCCAAGACCAAAGAAGCGCATCTTTAGGCCCTTCAACTCCTCAATAGAATTGATC
>CACETT010000040.1 GCA_902562525.1 uncultured Alphaproteobacteria bacterium | reverse complement strand
AGACAACCCTAGCCTTGCTAGCAAACCACTCATAATTGGAGGGGGCAAACGAGGTGTGGTTAGTACCTGCTGTTACATAGCCAGGCAGTATGGCGTCCACTCTGCGATGCCCATGTTTCAGGCCTTGTCCGCCTGCCCTGACGCCGTAGTACTACCACCCGATATGCCTAAATACCGTAAGGTTGGAAAAGAGGTCCAAAATCTTTTGCTAAAAGTAACCCCGGAAATAGAACCTGTCTCCATAGATGAAGCTTACCTAGATCTACAGGAGTTATTGGACAGCTCAGTAATGAGCCCGGCCCTCGCCCTTATACGCCTTACTAATGATCTTGAGAGAACTTTGGGCATTTCTGCCTCTGTGGGACTTTCCTCTAACAAATTTCTAGCGAAGTTGGCTTCAGATTTTGATAAGCCGCGAGGTTTCTCTATAATTGGTACTAGTGAATCAACATCAGTTATAGCGCCATTGCCGGTTAGAAAAATTAACGGTGTAGGTCCCTCCCTAACCAAACGCCTGGCAAAAATTGGAATAAATACAGTATCCCAATTGCAAAACTGGAAAGAAGACGACCTAGTTCAGCGCTTCGGTGTTATTGGCCACCGATTGGCAAATTACGCACGGGGAATAGACCCTAGGCCGGTCAAAGAAAGAACGCTCCGAAAGAGCATTTCATGCGAAATTACTTTAGAAAGCAATATCAATGACCTCCAAGTATTAAAGCCGATTATCAGTGAACTTAGCCAACGGGTCACGGATCGATTAAACAGCAGCAAAAAAGCGACCCAAACAATTGTGCTCAAACTAAAGACTTCAGATTTTAAAAGCCTAACCCGCACCACGACACTTAATTACCCTACCAAACGATGGCAAACCGTTTACGAGACCGCCTTACACCTGCTAACAAAAGAAATTAGCCCAGGAAAAAAATTTCGCCTTATCGGGCTTGGCCTCACTAAACTTGGAGAAAACGGGGAAGCTGATCCACCTAATATTCCCAACCTTGGGCTCTGATAAGTTGCGGGAGCTCCCTTAGATAGGGGACAGTAAAAAGACAGCAAAAGCTAGCAATCCGGAACAGGATAAAACTCAACGTGCTTCATGGTCCCACGGATAGCGAAAGTTCCATAGTCCAGATCCATCAATGGGGATATGCCGTTTTCAAATATCTCAAAATGAATTTCAAACTCTGGCCTGGAATCTTCGCCCCCAAATGGGAAATACCCCATTGATATGGCCCAGTGATCCAAGTTTTTTTGCCAGTCAGCATCCGTGTCATCATCGTCGATGCTTTCACTATAAGGGACCCCTCCCCGGCCAGCGCTTATAAAAGCAGAAACTTCATTCAAACTATCATCACCTGTACCACTAAAAACATATCGGACTAAGCTATGACCTCCTCCCAAGGCATGATCGACAGTATCAAAAATATGTTGGGTCGGAAAAATAGTTCCAACCGGGAGCTCCATCTCAAATTTCGTAGGCTTTGTGAAAGTAGCCTTTCCCATACCTGTGACTGGATCTATATGTGCCTTGCCCTCAACTCTTTCATTCACTTCGCCGTTTGTTTTACTTAGCATCGAATATCTAAAATTCAGTCCGCTGCGAGATTCCCAACTCGAAAAGCTAAAGTCATTTTGCATAGTTGGACCGTTTGCATTAGAAAAAAATAACCGGACATGCTGGGTCATGGTCCACCCATCACATACATCGTTCCAGTCCAAATACATTTTGCCGCCTACATTTGTAAAATCGGCGCCACCACCGCCCCGCAGTAATTCCAGGTCATAGATCGCCCTATGCGCTACCAATTCAGCTCCCCAAACGCTTGGACAGATGAAAAAAACTAGACAGACTAATATCTTTAGACGTCTATTCCAGATCCATGTATTAAATAATTGTGACAAACTATAACCCCATCTATTCACGACCACACAAGCGTTATACGGCCATTTACCCGGCGTTCCTTGATCAATCTGACAGCCTCCGAAAAGCGGGTAAAGGGAATAGTAGTCTGAACATGTGACCCAATTTTTTTACCCAGAAATAAACCAAATAATTCCTTTTGAGCATCGGAAACCAGCTTTGGAGTCTTAGTCCGGTAGTCTGACCAATCCAAACCAGAAACTTCAATATTTTTTAGTAGTAAATAATTCGCTTTAATTAAGGGTATACGACCGCCAGCAAAACCGACAATTACCAGCCTCCCTCTCCAACCTAAACAGCGAATAACCGTATCAAATACATCACCTCCAACTACGTCGATAATTACATCGGCCCCCCTCCCCTGGGTATGCTCCCGTACTTCAGCGCGGATCCGGTCCTTATCCTTATCCTTACCAGGAGCTAACTCAACAATGTGATCCGCCCCAGATGCCTCGGCTAGGTGTGCCTTTGAACGAGTAGCAATACCTGCTAAAACCTTGTGTCCGAAAGCCTTAGCGAGTTCAACCACGGCTAACCCGACTCCGCTCCCCGCCCCCGTAACAAATATAGTATCACCCGCCGTTACCCGCGCTCTATCACGAAGAGCAAAAAATGCCGTTTGATAAGGTAGACCAAATGTAGCCCCAACATCAAAGCCCATTTTTTCTGGTAACAAAAAACATTGTTCTTGCTTAGCTGCCACAAATTCAGCAAATGCACCGTACTCAACCAACACCATAACCCGATCGCCGGCAGAGAATTTTGTGACTGCAGAACCTACCTGTTCTACCACCCCAGCGGCCTCCTTACCCGGACAAAACGGCATAGGTGGTTTTATCTGATACTTCCCTTCCATCACCAAAACGTCCACGAAGCTAATTCCTGCATTCCGAACCCGAACCAGCACCTCTCCGGCGGATATTTGAGGCATTGGCACTTCGCTCGGCTCCCACTGGTCTGCCCCAGAAAAATCAGTGATAGAGACCCCTTGCATTTTTTATGCCTACCTTATTTCAAGTGAAGGAGAGAAAAGAAGTTTTTGCCTGAATGACCCTAATTTATAAGAATTGTTTGTCCACGGTTAACTGAAATTTACTTGAACTCATAAGGTAGAGAAAGCTAACCCGCCTCTATATCAACGCTAGGTTGCTTTTCTCTGTCATTCCCCAAAAATCTTACTGGCACTGGACAGAGCCTACCCTGCTCCACTTGGAGCAATAGCTCCCTTTTGAGTATTTTACCACTCGCAGTTAGTGGTAGATCATCCACGACCAAAAAATATTCAGGCATATCGTAAATTGACAAGCCGTTTTCTTTAAGATGATTTAATACTTCTTCAGGTTTGGGAGAAATCTCCGAGGCAGGCAACACAATCAAACACACTTTCTCACCCAATCTCGCGTCTGGAAATGGGATTGCAGCAGCCTTCTCGATATAATCAGACCTCACTGCCAAGTCCTCTATAGTGGCAGGAAATATATTTCTTCCTCCCCGTATAATAATATCCTTAAGTCTCCCGACTACTTCTAGGTTATCGTCTGCGTCTAAGCGGCCTAGATCACCACTCATAAACCATCCATTTTGGTTAAAGGAATCTTCGGTAGAAAATTGATCATTAAAATAACCCAACATCAACGCGGCCCCGCGCCCACCAATTTCGCCAACCTCCCCCCTAGAAAGTAACTTATCTTTATTTTCAGGGTCAAATATTTCAACCTCATATGCGCTCCCCCCTTTTCCACATGTCTCTATAATCGTTTTGGTTTCATCCTGCGGATGAGTGAATTGATGTGATGAATTCTCCGTCATGCCATAAACATTTTGGGGTGTAATCCCTTGCTCTAAGAAGGATTCCGCGACTGATTTAGGGATCGGGGCCCCAGCCATATAGAAAGTTTTGACTGAACCGATCCTACTGGATCCTAGTTGACGCTGTTCCGCTAATAGATCAATAGCATGGGTAGGAACTCCCATTACATAAGTAGCCTCAGACTCCGTAATCCAATCTAGTCGATTTAGTTTACCGGGACCGTCAAGCACATATTCCGCCCCAGAAATTACTGACTGAGCAAGACCCACCCACGCAATATGATGGGAAATTGGACTTAAAGAAAAAATTACCGTATTGGAATCATGCCCCCACTCCTCAACTAAATTTCTCGCATTGGCCAAGATGGTATTGTCACTGTGCAGAACTCCTTTAGGCTTACCTGTAGTTCCAGACGTAAAGGCAAGATAACAAATTTTATCTCCTCCAGACGAGGCCTCGTGCGGCACCGAATCCATTTCAGAGGAAGCAAGAAAATCGAGAGAAAACTCACTACCCGGCTCTAGTTCCGCAGTAAACCGAAGAGCGAGGTCTCCAACTCCCGTAGCCAATAGATCCTTTTTATCCGCATTCCAATCTTTCTCGTAAAAAACTGCCTTAGATGAAATCTCCGCTAGCAAAGAACGCATCTCAGCCGCCATGTAATTCTTGTGCAAAGATGGGTTACACACATATCCATTTCTAGAACATGCAATAAATATGATTAGAGCTTCTACACGATTAGAAATGGCCATAGACACCCGGTCGCCAAATCCCAGCCCCGATTTTTCGAGACTTGTGGCCACTGCACGTGACCACCTTTCCAATTCTGCCCAACTCAGCCTCCTATTGCAGTCTCTTACCGCATGACCTTCGGGACGTTCTCTAGCATGCTGGGCAACCAAATCATAAAAGCTAGCCGCACGCCAAAGACCTTTTTTATAATATTGAGCAGCCGCGGCTGGATCGTGAAGAGTTAATAAAGCCATAAGCTTATTTGCCAAATTTCTCCGGGTCGGGAGGTCGTCGGTCCGCAAAAGAATCTCTAAGTTCTTTAGACTCCTCAGTGTTTAAATACTGCCTGAGAAGTAAATCATGAGCTAATCTGGAGAGACCACCCACACCCCCATGCCGAGCATTAAACGAGGCCTTTATCGACGCTAAAGCTACAGAGCCACGACCAGCCACTTCCATAGCAAAGGAAGTCGTTTCTCCAGCGAGCTCCGAATCTGGAACCACTCGATTAATTAACCCCATAGCTAGCGCTTCCTTGGCATTAATCTTCTTGTTCGTATACCACATCTCTTTAGCACGTTTCTTTCCGACTAAGTCCTCCAGATACCAAGTGCCATAACCGGCATCAAAAGAGCCCATCATAGGTCCCACCTGCCTAAAAACTGCTCCCTCCTTCGCAATGGTTAAATCACATACCATCTGTAAAACATTACCGCCGCCAACTGCAAAACCGTTGACGCTAGCAATGACAGGTTTTTGCAACCTATCAATCGACTCGTACATCTCCAGGGTAGGCAACACTCCTGCATACAAATTGGTGTCTTGCATGCCTTCCTTCCTGCCGCCTATGCAGAAAAATTTATCACCCGAACCGGTTAATACAACAACTCGGGTTCGGGTCTCACGGCGAATTTCATTTATGCAATCCCGAACCTCATGGCACATTATCGGAGTAAACATATTGCCATCGTCTGGCCTATTCAAAGTTAGGCGTCCAATTGGACCATCTTCTTCGTACAAAATTTCAGAAAATTTCATTTCTTCCTCGCTAACTCGGATAAAATCTTCACCTACCGAAACCTACGGACCTTCTTTTCTCAATAAATTGTTGATGATAATCTTCAGCCATCCAGTAATCCCCAACTTCTTCTATAGTTGTAGCGATTATCCTGATAGCATTTTGAGAGGCCTGCAGCTGATCCTTTGATTCCTCAGCAATTTTCCTTTGGACCTCATCATGAACAAAGATTACAGTTCTATATTGGCTCCCGACGTCCGGACCCTGTCTATTTACTTGCGTGGGATCATGACTGGCCCAGAAGGTATTCAGCAAAGATTCATAAGTAATGACTTCTGGATCAAAAATTATCCTTACAACCTCCGCATGCCCTGTATTTCCTCCACAAACATCCTCGTAAGTTGGATTGATTAAATGACCGCCTGAATATCCCACAGACGTCTCTCTAACCCCCTCCAATTGACGAAACGCGGCCTCCACCCCCCAAAAACAGCCAGCACCAAATGTAGCCTGTTCCATGCTTACTCCGTTTCCTTTTTCTCAGACAAGATATACAATTAACGACACACAACTTTTGCCTGCTAGACTTCCATGAAACAAGTCAAAAATCAGGAGACCGGGCAAACCGCAATAATTTCCTGCCACTATGCCGGAGGACCTAATGTCTAATGAAATTGAGAATCGCCTTACGGAACTAAGTATTGTTTTACCGCAGCCAGCGAATCCTGCCGCCAACTACGTTCCATACGTGGTAAGTGGAAACTTAGTCTTCATAGCTGGCCAAATACCCTTTTGGAATGGAGATATTCTGCATATTGGAAAAGTCGGTGTCGAATTTGACGTAGAGGATGCTGTTAAATCGGCAAAAGTCTGCGGCCTTAACATCATTGCTCAACTAAAAGAAGCTTGTGGCGGCAACCTTGATCGTGTGGTCAGGTGCGTTAAAATTGGAGTGTTTGTCAATTGTGTGGATGGTTTTACCCAACAACCACAAGTAGCGAATGGCGTTTCCGATCTCATGGTCGAGGTTTTTGGAGAGGCTGGACGCCACGCGCGGTTTGCTGTTGGAACAAACGCTCTCCCTCGAAATGTGGCAACAGAAGCCGACGCTGTATTTGAGATAAAGTAATCACGCCCAATTTAAAGGACAAAATCCATGGGAAATCACAAACAAGGCCGAAACCTCTCACTGGAGGAAATGGATAAACAAAGCTTATTACATCCATACACCTCGATCACCGATCATTTAGAACATGGGCCAATGGTGATAGAAAAAGGCCACGCGGCTCGCGTGACCGATACTACTGGGCGGGATTATATCGATGCGATGGGTGGCCTCTGGTGCGTTAATATTGGACATGGTCGCCAAGAAATGGTGGATGCCATAACGGAGCAAGCTAGCAAGCTGGCCTACTACCATTTGTTCTTTTCCATGGCTAATGAACCGGCAATTAGATTAGCAGACGAAGTCCTCCGTATAGCCCCAGATCACATGAGCAAGGTTTTCTTTTGTAACTCAGGCTCTGAAGCAAATGACACTCAGGTAAAAATTTCCTGGTATTACAATAATTTGCGAGGTCTTCCTCAGAAAAAGAAGATTATATCCCGACACAATGGCTACCACGGGGTAACCGCTGTAGCCGCGAGTATGACCGGCCTCCCTAGAAACCATAAGTCGTTTAATCTTCCTCTGGACGGCTTCCTGCACGTGACCTCTCCCCATCATTACTTCAACGCGGAGCCGGGGGAAACTGAAGAAGAATTCTCGGAAAGATTAGCCAAGGAACTGGAGCAAACTATTGAGAAAGAAGACCCGTCAACGATTGCGGCCTTCATAGCGGAGCCCGTTATGGGAGCCGGTGGGGTCATAACTCCTCCAAAAGGATATTTTTCGCGTGTTCAGGCTATTCTGAAAAAGCATGATATTTTGTTTATTGCCGATGAGGTGATTTGCGGCTTTGGTCGCCTAGGAACCATGTTCGGATCGGATATGTATGAACTTGAGCCGGATATGATGTCTATTGCTAAGGGCCTGACCAGTGCGTATGTGCCCATGTCGGCCGCTATAATTTCCGAAAAAGTCTGGGAGGTCCTGAGAGATGGCTCTCCCGAGACCGGTCCTTTTGCACATGGCTATACTTATGCCGGACATCCTCTTGCAGCAGCAGCCGGTCTGAAAACCATTGAAATTATGCTCCGTGAGAAGCTCGTTGATAATGCTCAAAAGGTTGGCAATTACCTACAAACTCGCTTGAAGGAAACCTTTTTAGACAATCCCTTGGTCGGGGAGGTCCGAGGTGTCGGAATGATGGCAGGTGTTGAGTTGGTCGCTGACAAGGCGAAAAAAATCCCGTTTGACCCGTCAGCTAAAATTGGTCCTCGCATTACGCAATTATTACTTGAGGAAGGCGTGATTCACAGGGCTATACTAAACGCCTACGCGTACGCACCGCCATTGGTAATGACGGAATCAGATGTAGATGAAATGATCGAACGCGACGAAAGGGCCGTCCGAAAATTGAGCGATGAACTCGCACGTGAGGGTCTGTGGAAAGCCGCTTGAGTAGCAGCTTAGGGGAAGGCCCCCCAGCAGACGCCTCTACATTGCAGGCGAGAACAGTTTCCAACATTTCGGAAATTAAGGCTACGGAATGGGACTCCTGCGCCGGAACCGGCAATCCGTTTGTCTCCCACACGTTCCTTCATGCCCTTGAGGAAAGCGGTTCCTGTACATCTCAAACAGGATGGTTACCGCAACACATCTTGCTAGAACAGAAAGACGGTGATTTATTAGGCGCAATTCCACTTTACCTAAAAAACCACTCGCAGGGAGAATATGTTTTTGATCATGGATGGGCACAAGCATTCGAGAATGCTGGCGGTTCCTATTATCCTAAGTTACAAGCCTCAGTTCCGTTTACCCCCGCCACCGGCCCCCGGTTACTAGTTGCTCCTGGGGATCGAGCTAAAGAGAAAATGCTCCTTCTTCTCAACGCCTCAGTCCAAGTAGCTCAAAAATACGAAGTGTCCTCCCTACACTTTACCTTTCCAACTAGTGATGAATGGGAGCTAATGGGTGAATCTGGATTTCTTCAAAGGACAGGGGAACAGTTTCACTGGCCAAATAACGGATATAAAACGTTTGATGATTTCCTTGCTACTTTAACATCGCGAAAGCGGAAATCGATAAAGCGGGAGCGCAAAAAGGCTCTGGAAAACGGTGTCCAAATTGAAATTTTAACTGGAGATGATCTCAAAGAAGAACATTGGGATGCGTTTTACAGCTTTTATGTCGATACCGGGAATAAAAAGTGGGGCACACCATATCTGACCCGGGAGTTTTTCAATATCATTCACGACATGATGCCAGAAAAAATAGTTCTCATGATGTGCCGAAATAATGGACGTTACATAGCGGGAGCACTTAATTTCTTAGGCGAAGACACCTTGTTTGGGCGGCATTGGGGATGTATCGAGGAACATGATTGCCTACATTTTGAAGTTTGCTATTACCAAGCCATCCAGTTTGCCATTGAAAATGGGCTTTCATTTGTAGAGGCAGGAGCCCAAGGTTCTCATAAAGTCCATAGAGGATATCTTCCACAGATCACATATAGTGCTCATTGGATACGTAATGAGGGGTTCAGAGACGCAGTTAAAAATTATTTAGCGGATGAAAGAAGAGAAATAAAGTTGCATGTGGACGCAATAGAGGAAATTTACTCTCCATACAAACAACTACTGTAGCGTGTTATAAAAAATCCTTCCAACAATCCAACTGTCAAATAGCTTAAATATAAGGGGGAAATATGGAAACTAAGGCAGCAATCGCATACGAGGCCCAAAAACCTCTCGTGATCGAAAAAGTGCAACTCCGTGGTCCAGAAGCAGGCGAATGCCTTGTTGAAATAAAGGCTACTGGGGTATGCCATACCGACGAGTTCACCCTGTCTGGGGAAGACCCAGAAGGAATTTTTCCAGCAATTCTAGGACACGAAGGGGCTGGTGTCGTCGTCGACGTTGGTGCTGGAGTAACTTCCCTAAAAAAGGGCGACCATGTCATACCCCTTTATACTCCGGAGTGCCGAGAGTGTGAGTATTGTTTGAGTGGAAAAACAAATCTGTGCCAAGCAATTCGTATAACCCAAGGCCAAGGACTAATGCCAGACGGGACAAGTAGGTTTAGCATAGGAAAAGATACTATTTATCATTACATGGGAACCTCAACGTTCGCAAATCACACAGTGGTTCCCGAAATAGCTCTCGCTAAAATTCGTGAAGACGCCCCCTTTGACAAAGTTTGTTACATCGGTTGTGGGGTGACCACAGGTCTCGGTGCAGTGATAAATACCGCCAAAGTCCAACCTGGCGACAATGTAGTTGTTTTTGGGCTGGGTGGCATAGGGCTTAACGTGCTCCAGGGAGCTCGTATAGCAGGGGCCGACATGATTGTCGGGGTAGACTTAAATCCTTCTAAAAAAGAGCTCGCTGAAAAATTTGGCATGACACATTTTGTAAACCCATCAGAAGTCGGTTCAGACCTTGTCCCCTATCTAGTTGATCTTACCAAAGGTGGTGCTGATTTCAGTTTTGAGTGCATCGGAAATGTAAATGTCATGCGCCAAGCCCTGGAGTGTTGCCATAAGGGATGGGGTACTTCAATTATTATTGGAGTTGCCGGTTCGGGCCAAGAAATAGCAACCCGTCCATTCCAGCTCGTAACGGGAAGAAATTGGCGTGGAACGGCGTTTGGCGGCGCCAAAGGCCGAACAGATGTGCCGCGGATTGTGGATTGGTATATGGATGGAAAGATCAATATTGATGATCTGATCACCCATACTATGCCTTTAGAAAAAATTAACGAAGGATTCGATCTAATGAGGAAAGGCACGTCAATTCGCAGTGTGGTATATTTTTAGCCGGTAACTATTGTTCTTCTGAGGCTAATTTATGCTAGCCCAGTGTCAACAACGTTTGGCAAATCCCTAAAACTGCGCTTCTACTCTGCCCAATTGCTCTATATCAACTTGAACCGTATCTCCTGCCTCCACCCATTTAGTCTCGACAACACTGCCCAATAACACAACCTGGCCTGGCTCTATTACTTTACCCAAATCTTCGAACAATCTTGCCATCCACTGCAAAGCGGCAAGTGGATGCCCCATGATATCAGACCCAATCCCTGAACCAGCGACGGCACCATTTACCATCATAACCCCCCTCAACGACCCAAGCTCGCTATGTTTCCAAGAAGAAATTCCGTCACCGACGACACATGCAGAATGGAAGAAGTCATCCGCGATCAAAGTGGGCGCCCCTAACAACTCGTAGTTCTGATAACGATCATCTACTATCTCTATCGCTGGCAGCACGCTAGCCACGTAATTCGATATCTCTTCAAGTTTAGGTATCATGCAACCAAACCCCAAGGAACGTTTTAAGCGCACTGCAATTTCACATTCTACCCCCACATGTTGAAAGGAAGAGTGTAGGAAATTTGCCTTGCCATTGTACAAGCCGGGTTCGAGTATTGAGCCGGCGCATGGATTATCTATAGCCAAAAATTTTTGCATAACTGAAGTCGTGCATCCAATTTTATAACCTATTACCTTACCGTGACCTCGGTTCTCCAAAATCTTATGCAGGCATGTCTGAATTTTGTAAGCTTCAGCCTCATTTGATGGGCGGAGCTCGTGATCC
>CACETT010000039.1 GCA_902562525.1 uncultured Alphaproteobacteria bacterium | reverse complement strand
GAAACATCTGCTGGGAAAAGCGCTCGAAGTATTCTACGAGATTAGGGATACTCCGGGACTCAAAAAGCGTCCTTCTACATCTGAATTGATCGACTGGATAAAGCTTCTATTGGTTGAAGATATAGATCCCGAGGTACTTAAAACAAAAGATTCTAGTAAGATCATACCGCCATTGCACGGAGCACTATTAAAAAATGAACAAGATGTGCATCTATTTGAGAGGCTAGTATTTTTGGCGCGACGGCAGGGAGAATAAGCTGTTGTTCGAAAATTTTTGCATAGACACCTTAGTGAGCTGAAGAAAGATGTTTACGGAGTTTTTTGTCAAAGTTAGGGAGGCAAGGGTACCTGCGACCTTACGCGAATACCTTACATTATTGGAAGCGTTAGAGGCGGGCGATGCTCATATTAGCATTGATGAGTTTTATTATCTTAGCCGGAGTGCCCTCGTAAAGGATGAGAGCCACTTTGACAAATTTGATCGGGTGTTTGCTGAATATTTTAAGGGAGTTGAAGCCCTTGGAGAAGCGCTTTTTTCAGAAATTCCAGACGAGTGGTTGCGACGCGAATTAGAAAAGGTTCTTAGTCCCGAAGATAGAGAAATGCTTAAGAAGATGGGCTGGGAAAAACTCATGGAAACCTTAAAAGAGCGTTTGGCAGAGCAGAAAGGCCGGCATCAGGGGGGATCCAAGTGGATTGGTACTGGAGGCACTTCTCCTTTTGGAGCATATGGTGACCATCCCGAGGGCATACGTATCGGGCAGGAAGAGGGGCGCCGCGGAAGTGCTGTCAAGGTATGGGATAAAAGGGAATATAAAAATTTTGATGACTCAGTAACTATTGGAACTCGTAATATTAAGGTTGCTTTGAGACGGCTCCGCCAATTTGTGCGAGATGGGGCGGATACAGAATTTGATTTGGACGATACCGTTCATGCGACAGCTGATAATGGTGGCTGGCTCGATGTAAAGATGAGGCCCGAGAGAAAAAATAAAATAAAGGTTTTGTTATTAATGGATGTGGGCGGGTCCATGAATGTCCATGTGCAGACATGTGAGGAACTGTTTTCAGCAGCAAGAAGTGAGTTCAAGGATTTAGAGTACTTCTATTTTCACAATTGTGTGTATGAAGGTCTCTGGAAAGACAATCGGCGAAGGCATACGGAGCGAATGCCCACTTGGGATTTAATCCGTACGTTCCCCTCGGATTACAAATTGATTTTTGTTGGTGACGCTAGCATGAGCCCATATGAGATCGCTTATCCAGGGGGAAGTGTTGAGCACTGGAATGAGGAGGCGGGTGGTGTATGGCTAAACCGGTTGCTAGATGTGTACACGTCTGCCGTGTGGTTAAATCCTGAGGTTGAGGCTAATTGGTCCTATTCTCAGTCGAACCAGATGATACAAGAGCTGATGGGGCCGAGAATGTATCCTCTTACACTCGGTGGGCTTGAAGAAAGTATGAAATATTTGGCGCGCTAGGGGAGCTATTTGACACTTTTGTCGTTGTTGGTAGCCAAAAAGTTTGTTGAATTGCGACTTTGTTAACTCAGAATGGCAATGATAGGTATCGGGGATGATGGATTTTTCCATATTATCTTTGTAGTCAGATCCTGCTATATCTAACGTTGTCTTAGGCTCGAGCATAGAGGATGTGCCGGATAGTATAGTTTTGGTGGGTGTTGTGTTGTTTGGGGGAAGTAAGAGTAAATGGCACGGATACTAGATTTAGGTGCGCGGGTAGAGCTAACAGCGATTTATCCGCACTTTCATGACATCTCTATTGGATTGTATCAGCACACAAATGAGGGCGGTCAGGTTCAATTTCAGGTGCATAGCTACTCGGCGAGGCAAGGAGTAGACAATTGCTTGCGACACGTTGCTGCCTCGATGGTTCTTTTGGGTGGGATGGAAGCTGCTGGCGGTAATGGCCACACAGTTCGTTTTGGATGTGGCGGATCTCATGTAAAGGCCTGTCGGAGGGTCTTTATAGAGGCATGTAAGGTGCCCCCCGGGGAGGCCTTACAGGCAAAGCCGTTAGAAATTTTTGATAAGAAAACGGAGCGGAAAATAACTCTTGAAAAGCTGTCTGATAAGGAGGCATTTCGAGTTACAGCTGATGGCGTCGAGGATGGCAAAGCTAGGAGAATTGCAGCGGTTGCAGGGGGGTTGGTAAAACTCGCTGATCTTGCCCACGTGGAAGGGGAGGATAGTCTCGTCTTGTTCCCTTGCTCTGGTGGCCATGACGCCCTTGTTGGGTTATTGTTGGTAAGAGCTTTAAATGTTCGAGCTGCCATGCGAGAGCAAGACGGTGCGGCAGGACGCGGGGTATTAGCTGCGCCTAGTGCACAACAACAGTAATAGAGGGGATAAAGGGGTGGTGAAAGAGCAGATTAAACCGATGACAAGCCGTGAACGGGTGTTGGCAGGCCTTCGTCGGGAACCTGTTGATAGAACTCCCGTTTGCAATCCAACGTCTGTGGCTACGGTCGAGCTGATGGATTTAGTAGACGCACACTTTCCAGAAGCAAACCGCAATCCTGAAATGATGGCACGGCTAGCCGCGACAGGTTATACAGAAATAGGTTTTGATAGCATCATGCCTGTTTTTTCTATTATTCAGGAGTCGTCTGCCCTCGGTTGCAAGATGCAGTGGGAACAGAAGGATAATTGGCCAACTGTTCGAATGCGAGAGCCGATATGGAGAGATGTAGAGGATGTGGTAATACCTAATGACTTCCTTACCCACCCTGATACAGCGTGTGTTATTGAATGCATAAAAATTCTAAAAAAGGAATATGGTGATGATGTCGCCATAATTGGAAAGACAATGGGGCCCTGGACTTTGGGGTATCATTGTTTTGGTGTTGAGCCGTTTTTGTTGATGTCCCTAGATGATCCAGGGAAAACAAAACTCGCCCTAGAAAGAATGAAGGAAGCAACCATACAGTTTGGCATGGCACAAATAGAGGCAGGTGCTGACGCCCTGACAGTGCCGGATCACGCGACAGGAGATTTAGTTAGCGGAGAGTACTATGATCGATACCTCAAGGATATGCATGCGGAGTTCGTGGATCTTTTGCCGGTTCCCTTAATTCTTCATATTTGTGGCCGTACGGTAGATCGCATGAATTCTATTGCGGAGACGGGCATCGCTGCATTTCATTTTGATTCGAAAAATAAACCGCAAGAATCCATGGATATTATTGAGGACCGCATAAGTCTGGTGGGTAATATTAATAATCCTGAAACTCTTTATGCTAAGGGCCCGGATGCAGTTCGTGACGAAGTATGCGCAAATTTAGATGCGGGGGTTCACATGGTTGGGCCCGAGTGCGCTATTCCTCTCCAGACTGCTATTGAAAATTTAACTGCGATACCCAATGCAGTTAAGGAGTGGCACTCTAGAAGAGAGTCGCATTAATTCATAGGTAGAACTTACGATGGCTGATCTACAAGATATTTCAAACGAAAAAATTCGCCAGGAGATCGAGGAATTTGTCGAAAATCCTGACGAAATAGAGCGCAATATTGAAACCTTCGCTCGTGTTCGGCCGCTTATGCAAGAAATAGCAGCAGCTCTTATTGAAGGAGATGATGGAACAGTTGATGCCCTAACAAAACAGGCTCTTGAGGATAAGATCGACGCACTCGAAATTATGGACGATGGACTAATCGCAGCCATGGGGGTGGTTGGCATCAAGTTTCGAGATAATTATATTTTCGTGCCAGAAGTGCTGGCCTGTGCGAGGGCCATGAAGGCTGGTATGGCTTATATAGAGCCCATCCTATCAGCGTCAGGAGTGGAACCTCTGGCAACGGTTATAATGGGGATGGTCAAGGGTGATCTCCACGATATTGGGAAGAACCTGTGCATCATGATGTTGAGGGGGTCTGGGTTCAATGTGGTTGATTTGGGAGTCGATACCTCTGATGATGAATTTATCGATGCCGTTGAGGAACATAGTGCCCCTATTTTGGGCATGTCGGCATTGTTGACCACCACCATGCCTAACATGGGGAAGACGATAGAAGCGTTTATAGATGCTGATATGCGGGATGACGTAAAGATCATGGTGGGTGGGGCACCTGTAACTCAGGAATTTGCGGATGACATGGGAGCTGATGCCTACGGGAAGGATGCTTTGGAGTGTGTTGCTGTTGCGAAGGGTTTTTTAAGTGTCCAAGCCTGATGATTCCTCTGAAAAGCAAACTTCCTCTGTTGATCCTAAGGCCTATCAGGAGAGTTTAGAGCGCTTAAGCAAAATTTTTACTGGCATGGTTCAGCATGCAGATGAAGTATCTAAGGTCAGGTGTCCGTATCGTGACCGGATGGATTTCTGCACAGCAAAGTTTAAATGCCGGAACCAAATCTCTGGTGGAGTAGGGGAAGCTCTCGAGACATGTGGACATGATGGAGTGTTCGACTTTCGTAGTGCTTGGGAAAGCGATCCGGGAAATTACCAGCGAGCCAAAGATAAAATAGCAAAGAGCGGGCAGCACGCTAGAAGGGAGAGAGCTCTCCAAAAACGAGGTTCGCCGAAGGCTTGAAAACGCGAGAAATTGATGCTTCCGAGAAAACATCCCAGGTAGGCAAGACCCTCTTTGAACTGGGAGATGAACTTAACTTAGATATTCCGAGCTCGTGTGGGCGTAACGGTGAGTGCCACGAATGTGTTGTGGAAATAGCCAACGGAACTCAGGCCTTGAACGAGCGAAGTGACAGCGAGTCTTTTCTGAAGGAGCCATACCGCCTTGCCTGTCAGGCGAGAGTGGTGGCCGAGCAGCCATTGGCATTTTCCCCTCTACGGCGGCGACCTAAAATTTTGGCAGCCGGTATGAAGAAAGATAACCTGCTATTAGAGCCGATGGTCACCAGGAGAGAGGATAGAGTTTATTATGGCGAGAAAGATATTGATCATTATAGGGGGCGTTTACTCGGCATAGCTGTCGATTTGGGGACGACCACGATAGTAGCGGAGTTAATTGATCTGGAGTCAGGACAGAGTATCGAACGGGTTAGCTTCGAGAATCCCCAAAAATTTGGTGGGAGTGATGTGATGCATCGTATCTCGTACGATGGGGGGGCACATAGAGGGGAACTAACAAAATCTCTTATTACGATACTTAACCGAACGATTAGAAATTTTGCTCGAGCGCATAAAATTCCGCGACGTGCCATATACGAAATAGCGGTTGCTGGAAATAGTAGTATGAGAGATCTATTGTTTGGATTGGATGTGCAGGGGATCGGACAGAAGCCCTATAAGTCTTTGACAGAACTTGAGTACAGAAAAGGCCTCAGACTTAGTACGGAATTATTTGAGAACGGCTGGCACATAGGCATTAGGGCGAATAAAGAAACAATAATTTATGGAGTACCTTTGATTGCCAGTCATGTAGGTGGAGATACGGCTGCTTGTCTGACAGCCATTGATATTGGAGCTATATCTAGCAAAACTGTCATGCTTGTGGACGTGGGTACGAACACTGAGGTGGCGATCGGTAATTCGGATAATTTGGTGGTTGCATCATGTCCGGCTGGTCCGGCTTTTGAGGGTGGTTTAGTGAAGTATGGTATGCCGGGATATGAGGGGGCGATTGAGGCTATATCCATTGATGCAGAAACTGGTAACTTTGATTGTCAGACCATTGGCAATGTCAGCCCCATTGGCCTTTGTGGATCCGGTCTCATCGACTTAGTTGCCGAACTGAGAAGACACGGCCGTATGACGGAAAAGGGAGTTTTCCAGCCCAATAAAAAGCAGTCGGAGATAGTAGTAGTGCCGGAACAGGACATCACTTTTTCAAGAGCAGATGCCAGTGCTTTAGCCCAGGCCACTGCAGCGAATTATTGTGGCCAGTACATTGCTATGCGACATCTTGGTCTTCAAGCAACTGACATTTCTACGCTTTATTTGGCTGGTGGTTTTGCCAACTATGTGAATGTGGAAAACGCCATAGACATAGGATTTCTCCCACCCGTACCGCAGGAACGGATTGTAAAAGCTGGAAATGCCGCTATAGAGGGAGCTTGTGAGCTCCTGTTGTCAATTTCAAAACGTCAAGCGTTAAAGAAAATGATCGAGAAAATTGATCATGTTGAATTGGAGACTACTGAGGATTTCTTTGATATTTTTGTTGAGGGATGCCAGTTCACGCCGATGCCCAAGTTAATTGGGCATGGATCTTGATTGTAGGGGGTTCAGTAATAAAGTGATGAAAAGCAACGTGGACTGGGGAGCACGCTTCATCTCCATTGGGGAGAACGTTCATACCACTAGGGTCCTTCTTCGGAAGGGCAAGAGTATTGTTACACATGAAGATAGAGAAAGTATTTCCTACAAAGGTCTTGATAATGAGACTAAATATTTAGTCATACCTGAGGCTTTCAAAGAAAGGCAAGAGTATAAACAAGGGCAGATTAAGCATGTAATGATTGCTGTAACTATGGCAATGTCGGGCAAAGAATGTTCTGAACCTGCGATTGATTATTTGCATACGTTGGCTAGAAAACAAGATATCGCAAAAGCATCTTATCTTGATGTCAACGTTGATGAGATTTCCTACAAGCTAGACGAACAGAAAAGGGCGATGCGGTGGCTTGTGGAATCATTGCAACAAATAAGTTCAACTCCCCTTTCCATAGATTCATCAAATATTGAGGTGATAGAAGTTGGTTTAGCCGCCTACAATAATGATATGCCTAGGCCACTTTTGAATTCGGCATCTCTTGAGCGGTTGGATGCGCTTGAGCTCGCTAAAGAATATGAGGCTTCTGTTGTTGTAACAGCAGCTGGGGATAGTGGCATGCCAGAGGACGTTCAAGGGAGGGTGGCCAACGCATCTAAGATGGTTGAAAGTGCCCTTTCCAAGGGATTTACACTTGATACTATCTTTATCGATCCGTTGGTATTCCCAGCATCCGTAGATAAGACCTTTGGATCCCATGCGCTCGATGCGGTGGCCGAATTACGGGGTAAGTATGGCCCAGAAATTCATATTACAGGTGGCATTAGTAATGTCTCCTTTGGTATCCCAGGGCGGAGATTAGTAAACGAGGTTTTTATGATACTAATGGTTGAGGCTGGTGCTGATGGAGGAATAATTGATCCCGTGCTAAGTAACCCTGCCGAAGTCTTTTCTATGGATAGGGAAAGTGATTCCTACCGTATGGCTGAGGACGTGATCCTTGGGCGTGATGAATTTTGTCAAAAGTATATTTCTGCGTGGCGAAGCGGCAATTTGGATGTTGCGAAATGAGTAATCCTGTTACTGGGGCAGGCAATGTGCTTACACCCTGTTTAGGGATCTGTCGTATCAATAGGGATACTCAATTGTGTGAGGGTTGTTTCCGTTCTCCGGCAGAAGTAGCTGAATGGTTATTTTATCCGGATGAGAAAAAACGTTTAATCATGGATCAACTTCCTAAAAGGCGGCTACAGATTCAGGCGTTCACACAGGATAATTAGAGGTCTTTTAAAGCTTTACGGCTAGTAACAATCCATCGGCTATAGGTAGTACGCTTGTTGATACCCGGTGGTCATCCCGCAGTGACAGGGTAAAGTCACGGAGTGCAACAGTATCTTCATCGACAGCTGCTTTGTCGGCTACCCTCCCAGACCACAAAACATTATCTGCTATCAATAGACCGCCGGGGCGTAGCAAAATCATGAGGGCCTCAAAGTATTCCTGATATTCGGTTTTATCAGCATCGATAAAAGCCATATCGAAACTATTGTGATGCCCTTCTGCAATGAGTTGAGCCAAGGTCTCTAGTGCTGGGCCGATTCGAAGATCAATCCGTTCTGATATGCCAGCTTTCTTCCAAAATTTACTGGCAATCTTAGTATTTTGGGGGTCGTTATCGAGGGCGAGAAGCTTTCCGTCTTTAGGAAGGGCGAGAGCTGTGCTAAGAGCGCTATAGCCGGTGTAAACGCCAACTTCTATGCAGTTTTTTGCTCCAAGCAATTTAATGAGGAGACCCATGAATTGGCCTTGTTCCGGGGGTATTTGCATCACGGCTCCAGGTAATAATGCCGTGGTTTCCCGGAGTTCGGACTGAACTGGGGTTTCCTTTAGGGAAGCCTGCAGCATATAGCTGTAGAGTTGTTCTGTTAATTGAATAGATTTCATGGAAATGGGATCTTTAGCATTAGTTGTTACAAAAACTAGTACCCTGTTTCTGGGATGATGGACACCAACATTATAATGCTTCATGTTATCCTGATATCGATTGAGAGACTAGGCTAGCAGTTCGAGGGGGGTCACAAAGTGAGTAACGGGCTTATTTATAAGTCAGCTAAAGAGTTGTTGGAGTTGTTTGAGCGCAAAGAGGCCTCGCCCGTGGAGGTAATCAAGGCCGTTCTTGAGCGTGTCGAGGAACGTGACAAGGATATCAACGCATTCATTCTTGTGGATGAAGAGTCCGCTCTGGCTCAGGCGAGAGATTCGGAAGAGCGATGGAGTCACGGAAATCCGAAAGGCCTTTTAGATGGAGTTCCGATTTCGATAAAGGACATGTTTTTAACCAAAGGCTGGCCCACTCTTAAGGGTTCATTAACAATCGATCCAAAGGGTCCGTGGGAAGAAGATGCGCCTTGTGTTGCAAGAGTGAGGGAACACGGTGCGGTGATTTTTGGAAAGACCACCATGCCAGAATTTGGATGGAAGGGCGTGGGTGATTGTGAGCTTACCGGGATCACCCGAAATCCATGGAATCTCGATAAAACTCCTGGTGGATCATCTGGGGGCGCGTCGGCGGCGCTTGCTGCCCGTATGGGTCCTCTAGCCATTGGCGGTGACGGTGGAGGGTCAATCCGAATTCCTTCAAGTTTGACGGGTGTGTTTGGTATCAAGGCGAATTACGGACGGGTTCCGATGTACCCCGAGGGACCGATGCGCAATCTTACGCACGCAGGTCCCATGACCTCGACAGTTGAGGATGCGGCACTCCTCCTTACTGCAATTTCAGAGCCAGATTATCGGGATTGGACGAGATTGGTATACAACAACGAAGATTTCACAGATGGGTTGGATAAGGGAGTCGCAGGGCTCCGGATAGCGTATAGTCCCGACCTCGGTTATGCCAATGTCGATCCCTCTGTACGGAAAGTTGTAGATGCAGCTGCCAAAGTATTTGAAGCTCTAGGAGCTAACGTTGAGGAAAAGGCTCCTGGTTTTGAAAATCCTTTACCGATTTTCCGGACGCACTGGGGAGTTGGCGCGGCTGGCGCTTTAGGGTCCCTACCCGAAATAGAAAAGACCAAACTGGAACCAGCATTAAGAGAGTTTGTCGAAAAGGGACGGGAAATTCCGTTGAGGGATTATACCGATGCCATGACACGGAGAGCAGAACTTTGCTTCCATATGCGGCGTTTTCATAGAGACTACGATCTTCTCCTGACGCCCGCCACGGCAGTGCCAGCATTTGATGTTGGAGCAATATCTGGCCAGGTTTCAAACTTGAGAGATTCGGATTGGACCCCATTTTCCTATCCGTTTAATCTCACGCAACAACCTGCTTGCTCTATCCCTTGTGGTTTCACCGAAGCAGGATTGCCGATCGGCTTGCAGATAGTTTCCGACAATTTTCGCGAGGATCTTGTTTTGAGGGCTGCCCGCGCATTTGAGATTGCGGCCGAGGTGAGTACCTTGCCTCCAGGTTATTAATAGGAAGGGATGAATGGTAAATACTAAGGATACGAGGGGTCTAAAGCGAGGTCTGACCCATTATGGCGATAGAGGGTTTTCCTTGTTTCTCAGGAAAAGCTTTGCCATGTCTATGGGTTATAGTGAAGCAGATTTTGATAGGCCAATTATTGGGATCGCCAATACCAGTAGTGGGTTTAATAATTGTCATCGCTCTGTCCCAGATTTGGTTGAGGCGGTCAAACGGGGCGTTATGTATGCTGGCGGTCTTCCAGTAGATTTTCCCACGATATCTCTAGGGGAACCATACCTCAATCCGACAAGCATGCTATTCCGTAATCTCATGGCGATGGATACAGAAGAAATGATCCGAGCCCAGCCCATTGATGCGGTTGTCCTAATTGGCGGTTGTGACAAAACTATTCCTGCCCAGTTGATGGCTGCGGCTAGCGCAAATATTCCGGCTATATCTCTAGCGGTAGGCCCAATGTTGACAGGAAGTTGGCGTGGTGAGCGTCTTGGAGCCTGCACAGATTGCCGGAGGCAGTGGGGTAGGTACCGGGCTGGCGAATTGGATGATCAGGAGATTATCGATGTTGGGCAGCAGCTATCCACTACGGCTGGTACGTGCATGGTTATGGGGACCGCTAGTACCATGGCTTTAATGACTGAGGCGTTAGGAATGATGCTGCCGGGAAGCGCCACCGTTCCAGCTGTTCATGCAGAGCGCTTGCGTATCGCTGAAGCCACTGGTGAGCGGGCTGTGGAGTTAATTGAAGAAAATTTAATTCCAAGTTCAATAATTAATGAATTTTCTCTTTCCAATGCATTTCGCGTTATGTTGGCTGTCGGCGGTTCTACCAATGCGCTTATCCATATGACAGCTGTGGCTGGACGACTGGGCATCAAAGTGGATTTACAAAAACTCGACGATATGAGCCGAAACACTCCTGTGATAGTTGATTTAAAACCGTCAGGAGAAAATTATATGGAGGATCTATTTCGGGCAGGGGGTTTGGGTCCAATTCTTAGGGAACTCAGACCTCTTCTTCATTTGGATTGCATGACCATTTCCGGTCAAACTTTAGGTGATCATATTCCAAAGTCGCTGTCTTGGGCTCAGGAAGTCGTTAAACCTATAGATGAACCGCTGAAGGAGGAGGGGGGAATAGTTGTCCTCCAAGGCAACCTGGCGCCTGGTACAGCTATAATAAAGCATTCAGCAGCGACCCCCGAACTTCTCCAACATGAAGGGCGGGCAGTTGTTTTTGAAAACTTGGAGGATCTCGCGGAAAGAATTGATGATCCTAATTTGGACGTAAAAGAAGACGATGTTTTGGTGTTGCGCAATGCTGGTCCAAAGGGCGCACCAGGGATGCCGGAATCAGGGTATATTCCGATTCCAAAAAAGTTAGCGGAAGCCGGGGTTAAAGACATGGTCCGGATATCCGATGCCCGCATGAGTGGGACAGCATTTGGAACCATAGTACTTCATATTTGCCCGGAATCTTATGTCGGTGGGCCCCTTTGCCTGGTACAGAACGGGGATCGAATCGTCTTGGATGTTAAGGGTCGTCGTCTTGATTTGGCGGTTGACCAGGAGACATTGGCACAACGTAGGCGGGAGTGGGTAGCTCCGAGCCCTCCTATTGGTTCCGAGCGGGGTTATCTTCGTTTACACTTGGAG